>JADFPW010000052.1 GCA_022562105.1 Planctomycetota bacterium | reverse complement strand
ATCGAGTGACCGTTCCCGTGCTCGTCAAACGAATCGTCGATGGCTACCGCCGCTCGCGGGCGGACTGGAGCTGGGCTCGATTCCTGGGCGACACGACTCCAGGTCTAGGCGACCTTCAATCCGTCTTCCTAACGCTGCGAAATGGGCAACTCACCACCATGGAGCAGCGGCTGCTCGACTCCATCGCCCAGCGGCGGGCCGAATTGGCCGCCAGCCATGACGTCATCACCTACCGCGATTTCGGGGCGGGCACCCCAGACCATCCGCGATCGGAGCAGCAACTCCTGGTCGGGGTGCCCAGCGAACGGGCCGTGGCCGACCTGGTCAAGGCCAGCATACCCCAATCGTGGGGGCTCCTGCTGTTCAAGCTGATTCGTCAATTCAGGCCGACATGTCTGGTCGAGCTGGGGTCCGCGTTGGGCATCTCGGGCTCCTTTCAGACCGCTGCCCTTCGGCTCAACGACGAGGGCCACCTGTTCACGCTCGAAGGTTGTCCGGGCATGGCGGAACGCGCCCGCGAGACCCTCTCCCGGATTGATGACCAACGGGCGACTGTGGTTTCGGGTCGTTTTCAGGATACGCTGCCCGGCGTACTTGACCGCATGGGCCAGGTGGACTTCGCGTTCATCGACGGCCATCACGACGAGCAGGCCACCATCGACTATTGGAGTCGAATCCGCGACCGGATGACCGGTCGATCGATCGCGGTGTTCGATGATTGCAACTGGTCCGCGGGCATGCAGCGGGCGTGGCAGCAGGTCATCCGCGATCCGTCGGTCGCCTGTTCCATCGACCTGGGCAAGTTCGGTCTCTGTCTTTGCCACGACGAGCGCTTTGATCGGGCGATGCAGTTCCGATTGCCCTACCCGACGGGGTGATCGGTTTCACCCTTGTCCCCGGGGGTGGATTGGACTGATTCGCTGCGGATGTCGCCATGTTCCAGCAGGGCGATCATCAACACCACGCAAACGCACTGGGCCACTGCCAGTAGGGCCAGGGACCAGTTCCTTGCTTGTGGAAGGATCAACGCGGACATGCCGGTAGTCGCCGTAGCCAGATAGATGGTCAACACCGCCGTGCGGACGGACATGCCTCGGCGCACCAGTCGATGGGAGAAATGCCGTTGGTCACCGCGGAACGGATTGTCCCCGGCTCGGATGCGTAGCCAGCAGACCGATGCGACGTCGTATAGTGGAACGGCCAGCACCGCGAGCGGCACGAACACGCCATACCATTGCAGATCGCGGGCCTCGCTGAAGAACGTGGTCAGCACGGTAATCACCGCCAGCAGATACCCGACCACCAAGCTGCCCGAATCGCCCATGTAGATCGAGGCTGGGGCGAAGTTGAACCCCAGAAACCCGAGCAGGGCGCCGACCAAGACCCAGGCCATCACCGGGACGAAAATCTGACCAGCGGTCATGGACGCTGTTGCAAAAATGCCGGCTGCTATCGCGGCCACGCCCACGCTCAATCCGTCCATGTTGTCCAGGAAGTTGAACGCGTTGGTAATCAACACGATCCACAGGATGGTCACGCCCGCAGACAGGGGGGCGGGCAGCAATTCCAACGCTCGCACGTCGCACAAGAACACGGGCAGCGCCGCCGCGATCAACTGGGCGCCGAACTTGGGAAGCGCCCCCAGCGGTTTGCGATCGTCGATCAGTCCAACGATGTGGAGCAGCAATGCACCTGCAACAATGATCAGCACCGTCGGGAGTCGGTCGGCGATTCCGTCGAGGTGGGTCGCCACCAGTTCGGGTAGCGCTACGCCCAGGAATCGCAATCCCTGGGATTGGAACGCCTCCGCGTCGAGGGTCTCGATCGTACTCCCGTCCCGATCTCCGGACCCGGACATCCAGTACGCACCCACCGTTCCCACCACCAAGGGTAGGACAATGGCGAGCGTGATCGCGATCCCCCCGCCCAGGGCGACCGGAGCGCCGTGCTGCTTGTGCCCACCCGGTCGGTCCACGTACCCTCGACGACGAGCCCAGGATCGTATGCACAACGTTGCGGTCAGGGAGATCAGAAACGGGACGGCGACGGCCAATAGCACGACGGAGAGCATGGGGTGTCAGTGTAGGGATAACCGGGCGGTCGGACAAAGGGGGATCGTGCTTGCCGGTACGAGAATCCCTCTTCACGCCTCGCCTAGACGGTTGGCCTCCGGACTCAGGCAAGTCGTCGGACGCGGAAGGCTACTGTCCCAACTCCTGGCTGCGGTGAAGGGCCGCCAGCACCGACTCCTGGATGTGCTCGAATACGTGGTGTTTGTCCATGGACTCAAGTGCCGCCTGTGTGGTTCCGCCGGGCGAGGTGACTTTCTCCCGCAGCTCGGCTGGCGAGTCATCGGACTCGAGCATCATTCGGGCGGCGCCGAAGCAGGTGTGCTTGGCCAGCAGACTGGCTTGGCGATGAGAGAGCCCAGCGGCTTCCCCCGCAGCGGTGATGGCTTCGGTGAAGTAGTAGAAGTAGGCAGGGCCCGACCCGGAGACAGCCGTCACCGCATCCATTTGCGATTCATCCTCAATCACAATGCATCGCCCACCGGCGTCGAAGATTCGTTGGGCACGCAGCAGATCCGCATCGGTGGCGTTCTTGCCCGGATGAACACCGGCCACGCCGGCCCCCACGTGGATCGGTAGATTGGGCATGGCCCGGACGACGCGGACATTCACGTTGGGGAACTGCTCCTCGATCGTCGCCGTGGAGACGCCGGCCATGATGGAGACGAGCACGTGATCGTCCCGGACCAGATCGGCGAAGCCCTTGCAGACCTCGCGGAACACCTGCGGCTTGACGGCCAGGATCAGGATGTAGCTGTTCTCCACCACCTGACGATTGTCGTCGGTGACCGCGATGTGGAAACGATTGCGGAACAGCTCGCGACGCACCTCGGCTGGATCTGAGGCGATGATGCGGTCATCCAACAGGACCGACTGGCGTAGGATGCCATCCACGATGCCCTCGGCTGCATTACCCGCTCCGATGACCCCGATCTCGTATTGCGTATGCATGGTGTTACGGCCTCCTCGTCTGAATCGTGCTAGTGTATCGTTTCGTGGGCGAGACGGCTAAACACCCGGCCAGGTTTGGGGTCGTCCTATAACGGCGTCGTTTGGCGACTTGATAAGGAAAGTAGGTTGGCCATCCAAATCCAAACCACGTTTGACGGCCTCTTGCTCCCGGTGAAGGTCGTGCCGGGGGCATCCAGGACGCGCGTCCTCGGCGAGCTTGATGGGCGCCTCAAGGTGGCCGTGGCTGCTCCGGCCGAGCGTGGCAAGGCCAACGACGCCCTGATCGCCTACCTGGCCAAGCGCCTGGGCTTGCGACGGCGACAAGTGAGCGTCGCCACCGGAGCCACTTCGGCCGTCAAGACAATCAGCATCGAAGGTATCAAACCCGAAGAGCTGCTGAGCGTGTTGCTCGGAGCCGGCGAGTGACAAGGCCGGCGGGCAAGTCGCCCCGTTCCGCGAGGTGGTTTACGCGGGCCAGTTGGCTTCCAAGGTGTCAGCCATGCGCTCGAGTTCCTCGCGTGTACGGCCGCCAAACTGCTTGCTGCACAATCCACAGAATTGTTTGCACAGAGAGGACTGGTCCTCTTCGCTCATGACCTGGTCACCCATGGTGAACAGGATTTGATCTTCCTTGCTGATGTGGTGAGTGAGTAGCTCCCGGTAGTCCCGGGCGGCGGAATGAAAACGATCCCTGGCGTTCGACTCCTCGCGGTCGTACGCCTCCAGGGCGCCGGCCATGTCCTTGGTGAACCCGCGGGCCAGTTGATGCTCCGACAACATCACTCCGATGGGACCGCCATCCCGCGGAATCCCACGAGCTTGGAGAAGAGGAAACAACAGATCCTCTTCCTTGGCGTGATGACATGCATCGGCGAACGACCGGAAGAACTCGACACATTCACCCAATGCGTTTCGCTCAAATCCCCGGCCTTGCTCGGATCTCTCCACCAAGCGGCCGAGGACATTGATAACCCGCAGGATCACTTGGTGTTCTTCACGCAACGTGCCCGTGGGCTTGTCGAAAAGTGATTCCTGCGTCATGTCGGACTCCATGGGCAGCTAGAGGACAACGTCCGCGGCGGATTCAGTGGGCACGCCACCGGCCGAGTCGCAGAGCCCCTCCGGCCGCCGCGCCCAGTCCAGTAGTTCTCCGTGCGTAAGGTACCCCGCGTTGAAGGCAACCTCAAATGCCGCTCCGCCTCCACCAACCCCCGGCTTGCCGAACACTCGATGGCATTCAGCCGCCCGCACATCCGCGCCTCTCGGCGGCATCTCGCCTTCGCGTACTAATCGTCCCTCCACGTACGTAGACCAGAGACACCGATAGCGATCTCGGATCAGGTTTTCGGCCGGCAATGAACCCACAAATGCCCGTGGCTCGTAACCAAATCCCCCATCCAGCATGTCAGAAATGTGCAAGAGTTCTCGTCGAAGGTGCGCTCCGGCTCGCTGCGGCGCCACCACCGACTCGGGGCACAACTGAATCACCACCGTTCGGGATGGAGGGATTCGTTCGCTCCCCCCGCCTTGAATACATAATTCAGCGCCTTCCGCTCGGCGACGATGGGCCTCTCGGATGACGCACCGTTGTACCATGTCTGATATCAACGGCCGCTGGGCCACGAGTTCGTGGATCATCCGGCCGAGCGACAGCCGATCGAACCACTCGGCAAACGCCTGAACGAACGCCTTCTCTCGTTGCTCGGCGTCTTGGACCTCGTAGAACGGGTCGATGGTCTTGTGCAATTCCCGCTCCGCGGATGCATCGCTGCGCACCGCGAGGAGGACGGAGTGCTCGACAAGCTGAGGATCGTACTCGATTCGGATCATGATGGCTGCGTTCCTTCCCGTCCGGGACGCTCCACGTTCAGTTGCACCAATGGCACAGATCCCTTCCCATTACATCCCTCGACGGTGTCACAGTCGATTTCCGTCTCCGCGGTCTCGTCGATCGATCGGAGCTCGATGAGTTGCGGCCCCCGAGGCAGTCCCATCCTCTCACACTCTCCGCCCACCACAGCACGGGCGAAACCGGCCAACGCACCATACACCCCATCGGGATCCATCTGCTCAACACGATAAGCGAAGGCCATGACCCAGCAGCCCAGGTGGTCTCTTAGGAATGCCCGCTGTGCTTGGCGCACGGTGTCCAGGAGTTCTTCCTCCCCTGCGGCCACAGCCCGAGCCTCCTTCACGCACAGCACAGACATGAACTCGCATTCGGCGGTAAGGTGGTCCGGACGATCTCCGTTACCCTGGCGGGACTGTAACCCGAACGCCGAGTAGAATCCGGCAATGTCCGCAAGTTCTGACGCCCGCTGGATGATCTCACTCTCGCCGAACTCGAGTTCATACGGAGGACACGCCCCGCGAACCGTGTGGCCGAACAGCTCCACGAAGGTGTTCTGCAACCCGATCAGTCCACCGGCTTCACCGTCCTGACCGATCGCCAGTGCCGTCTCCGCCCGCTTCCGGAACCTCACCAGCCGCTCGCTAGCCTCCGTGTCCAAGCGAGCGAGCACCTCGGGCCAAGCCGCCCAATGGACCGGCTGTTGAATCAGGCTCGCCCACTCACTGTCGGGATACCCATACCCGAGCCCGATCAACCCATAAGCAGCACCGCGGGCCTCCGCGTTGTCGGCGTCCAACTGCGGGCTCGCCGTCACGGCTAGGGGCGTGCCGTCCGAGTGTGGCATGTTAGATTGTATTTGCATGGCTGGACGGCCTCACGTGTACGGGTTCCTCGACGTCCGTGCGAAAGATCTCCTGACCCTTCCCGTTGAAGGCAATGATGGTGTCGTTGTACATCTCGAACTTCTTGTCGTGCAGCTCGGTTTCGTACACCTTGGGCCCCGGTTCGATCTCGTACCGAGCAATGATCTGGTTCGACCGACGGAACAATTGCAAGACGGCCAGAAGTTCGCGATCCGGGTTTCGGTAGCGCTCGATGGCGTCCTCGACCCCGGGTCCAAACATCTGAGACAGATAGGAGATCGGCACCCAGCGAGGCGGGATGTAGTAGCCGTTCGGCTCGGTGCCGAACTGTGGATACAAAGGGAGGGCGACCTTGGCGACATGAACCAGATAGTAAAGCGGATGGTAGCGGTCCTCGACCCAGGTGTTATCTTGGGCCACGTTCACCAAACCCTGCATGCGCACCTGACCGATGCAGGCCGCCATGCACCGGGTCTCCATCGGCGCCCCTTTCGTTTCCGGATCCTTCCCCTCGACCCGCGGATAACAGCCGATGCACTTTTCGCTGGTTCGGGTTGTCCCCCGATACAAGGCCTTCTTATAGGGGCACGCCTCGACGCACTTTCGGTAGCCCCGACACTCCTTCTGGTCAATCAGAACAATGCCATCCTCCGGACGCTTGTAGATCGCCGTTCGAGGACACGCTGCCAGGCAGGCCGGGTACGAGCAATGATTGCACAGCCTAGCCAGATAGTAGAACCACGCCTTGTGCTTCTTCTCGCCGTCGAGGGTCTCACCCTGGCCGAAGTCCATAGGCTTCGACTGCCCATGTTGGACGGTATCCTCGTACATATTGGGGAATCGCCACTCTTCGTCCGGTGGCAGGTACCCGAGCACCTGATTCGGCTGATCGCCGCGGGCTACGGCCTGTGGAACCTCGAAGACTGTTTTTCCGTCGAAGCGGCCGTAGGGTCGTTTCGTATCTCCGTTGGGCGATCCACTCCACCGCTGCCCGCCGGGATTAGCCTGTTCCAGCTTGTCGAGGATCTTGATATCCCAATGCTGTGGATAGCCGCCGTAGGGCTTGGTCTCCACGTTCGTCCACCACATATGTTCCTGCCCCTTGGCGAACGTCCAGGTGCTCTTGCACGCCATGGTGCAGGTCTGGCATCCGATGCAGCGGTTGATGTTGATGACGAACGCGAACTGCTCGTTGGGCGAGGCTTCCTCGTAGGGGTAGCCCATCGATCGTCCAAGCTGCCAGTTATATACGGATGGCATGACTATCTCCTCGGTCTATCTTCGTGCCGGCAATCCCGGTGCCCGCGGCCGCGTTAGCGCCATGAGCGCGAGCGTTCACTCGAGAATTCTAAGACTCAAACCGCCACTCGCATTCCTCATCATCGCAGGCGGCTTGCGATACGCTCTCAATGCTGCGTGCTGATCCAACATGGCTCGAATGGCCTCTTCTCCCAACGCGTGGTAGGCGAGATGCGGTCCGGCGTACTCCCGTTTCCGAAACATCTCCATAATCCGACTGGGCTCGAAGCCGGTCCGAATGTATTCCTCGATGAAGCACTCAGCCATTTCGCGGACCGAACTGTCGTCCTCCGTCTCGACCACCACGCCGTGAAGCGTCATCGGGTCGGTAGGATCTGGATCACCGTGCGGCATACTCGTGTTTCTCCTCTCGACGGCGGATTGACTGGGCTACTCCTCGAACTCCTCGAAGACCTCTTCGTCGCCGGAGCTGTAGGCTCCAACGAAGCCGCCCGCCAGGTATCGTTGCATGACGTCGTTCTCGTTTGCTGGGGTAAGCCCGGTCGTCGCCGGAGCCCAGATGCCCTTGCCCCCGAGGCCGCCGTCCTCCGCCTTGGTCACCCGAACCAACGTTTCCTTGGGGACGGTGTTGACCGCGTGATTATCCGCTTCGCCACCGAAGAGAAAGGACATATAGACCTTCTTCTTATGGAACAGCGTATCGGTCTGGTGCATCGGCATGTGCCAATTGCGTGTCAGGCTCTGCTGCGATCCATACCTCACGTTGGCCTGGTAGCCGTCCGACGAAAGGGCCCGTCCGTCCTTGCGCGTCTCGTGGGCCTGCACGCTCTTTTCGGTCGCAATATACGGAGCGTGCTTCATCATGATGACACTGTAGGGGTAAGCCGGATTGTAGGTGACCCGCAGCAGCAATCGAGCCACCTTGTAGTACGGATCATCGGGCTTGGCACCCATATACGGGCGGTCGGCCGGGTTGGCGTCTACATACACATAGTCGCCGTCGTTGATATTCAAGTCCTTCGCTGCCTGCGGGTTGATGTGCAGCTGGTGTTCGCCGACGTAGGGAGCCCGGCGATCCGTGCGATACGGGTCGCCGAAGTTGCTGTCGTATATTTGATGCCAGTCCACGTTGCTCCACATCGAATGCACGCGGTGCCTGGTCTTGGGAGTCAGACAGTAGAAGCGGAATCCCTTCTCCCACAGGAAGTTCTTGGTCCGCTTCACCTCCCGCCAGGGCATTTTGATGTTTCGCACCGTTCGGTCGTCCCAGTGCTCGGCGTCGGCCGAGATGCCGTAGTCCTCGGGCCGAACATACGGGTTAGCCGATACGATCACATTCGGAAGATACGGCGTCGCCTCCGGTCCCTCGCGGTGGACGATGAAGTTCTCGCCGTATTCGATGGCCTCGGGCACGTCGGTATAAGCATGAATGCGCCCGGTGTCGGTGTGGAACGGCTCATTGTCGTTCACCTGCTCCCAGAAGGGTATGCGCGGATACGTTCTAAACAGCATCAACGCCGCTCCCGGTGGGCCGTACTTGCCGGCCATGATGTCGCTTAGTTTGTACCCCACGGTTGTGGTAGACGAGTCGAGGAGGCGTTGAATGTAGATGCCCCGCTTGCCTTCGTGCTCGAACTTGAAGATGTCATAGAATCGGCGATCACCGGTCTCCTCGCCCATGGCCTTGGCGATGCTGGCCAGGATCGTCAGATCGTCCTTGGAATCGAATACCGGCTTGATGCCCCCCTTCCAAATCTGCAGGAAGGGATTCGAGCACGACGCGGTCATCTCCAAATCCTCGAACTCGACCCAACTGTTGGCCGGCAGGCCGAGATCGGCGTACTGCACCGACGCCGTCATCACGATATCCTGGGCGATGATCATCTCGATGTTCGGATTGACGTTCTTGAGCATCTCGTACGCGTGCTTGGCGTTGTTGAACAGGTTGACGTTGTTGAAGTGCAGACTCTTGGTCGGCGTGGGCATGTGCGTTTGGCCGGTGAACACCTTGCGGCCGAACTTGGGCGTATCCACGATCAACGGCCGGTCGCCGTGATTCCAATAGGCCGGCTCCTCACCCTTGCAGTACGGCCGGACCTTGATCGTCTTCCCGTGGGCCCCCTCGTCGAGGTTGAGATTGAACGGATCCTCCGCCACCCAACCCTTGAACCCCGGGCCGGTGGCGTGGCTTCCCTGGAAGAGGGCCGCCTTGTAATTGCCCGCCCAAGCATGCACCCCGGTGCCCTTCTTGCCGATGTTTCCGGTCAGCATGATCGGCAGGTAGGCCGCCCGGTTGGCTTCGGTCGCATGGAACCAATGGTTGATGCCTTCGCCCTGGTGAATAGCGACCGGGCCGCCGTTTTGGGTGGTTCTCCAGATGTCCTCCGCCAGCCCGGCGATCATCTCCTTGGGCGAATGGGTCATCTCAGCGACCGAGTCGAGGTCGTAGTCCGCAAGATGAATCCGGTACATCGCCCATAGCGTTTTGACCTCCACTTCGGTCCCATCGACGAGTTTGATCGTGGTGGTGATGTCCAGCGTCGGATCGATGCCCTTTTCGGTCATGCGCTTTCCGAGATCGTCGCGGGTGATCGCCACCGGCTTGTTGGTCTTGGAGTTCCACACCACCCGGTCACCGATGATGGCGTGCTGCTCGACGGTCAGCCCCTGCACCTTGAAGCTCGGGCCGCTCCTGGACAGATTGCTCTTGTAGTTGGGAAACACCTCGTCGGCCCGCAATCGCTTGAGGGTGTCGGTGCGGATGAGCAACGGGAAGTCGGTGTATTCCTTGACGAACGCTGTATCGTACCACTTCTTCTCGATCATCAGGCGAGTGATCCCGAGCCAGAAGGCAGCGTCCGTAGCGGGTCGAATCGGGATCCACGTGTCGGCCTTCGTACTCGGCGGGCCGTATTCCGGTGCGATCACCACCACGCGCCCACCGCGTTCGATGCACTCGATGAACCAGTGCGAGTCGGTCATTTTGTTCTCGACCAGGTTCTTGCCGTTCATGATGAGCAGCTTGCTGAACCTCAGATCATTAAAGTCGCAGTCCGACGTCTGAAGTCCGTGGACCCACGGGTGACCCGGCGCTTGATCTCCATGCCAGGTGTAGTTGCTCCAGTTGCGACCGCCTCTGGCTTTGTCAGGCCCGACGCCTCGGACCTTGGCATCGAGTAGGGCCATCGAGTTGTTCAGTCGGTACATGCCGTACTTGCCGATGACGCCCAACAACCCCATCCCACCGCGCATCTTGAATGTTCGCGTGCCCGCCCCACCCATCTCCTCGATCATCTCTTCCGGATAACCCTGGGTGCGGAGTTTGGCGGCCCCGGCGTCACCGCTGTAGCGCGTGGCGATCGACACGTAGGCCTTGGCGATGTAGCGAAACGCATCGTCCCAGGCGATGCGCAGGTGAACATCCGTACCGCGGCTGTCGAACTTGTATTTGGAGCGGTTGTCGTCCACATCCAAGTCCGGATAGCCGGCGTCGGCCCATTCCTTCCATCCCTTGCGGATGATGGGATGCTTGAGACGATACGGCCCGTACACCAACCGGTGAAAGGTATAACCTTTCGCGCATTGGCGCGGGTTCCAATTGTTCGTAGCTTTGTTGCCATACAGATCCGCGTAGGTCTCATAATTGTACTCGGACCCCATGCGGGTAATGATCCCGTTGCGCGTATAGGCTAGAACACGGCAGGCGTGCGTATCATTCGGCGAACACACCCAACTGAATGTGTCGTCGTAGCGATACTGGTCGCGGTAGATCTTCTCCCAGTCGCGTCCGGGATAGTGAGCCAGCGGGTTGGCCACATCCGGACGGAAGCCGAGCGCCTGCAACGGCCACCCCCAGGTGCCGACTGCGCTCGCGGCCCCGGCCGCCACACCGGTGGTCTTCAGGAAATCTCGCCGTGTCGTTCCGCTGTTACTCTGAACCATGGTTCACTCTCTTTAACAGATGGCACGTTCGCCCGACTACTCGATCAGAAGTTTCTGCCAAATGCTGATGTTCTTCTTGCCGTCCCGATCTCCGGCACTGCCGTTCCAGATGGCAAACGACACGGGAAGATAATCGCCCGGCCGGAAGAAACGTTCATCCTCGTGGTCGCCCTCCTGGGGAGGCGGCGATAGCATGCGCCGCTGAAGCTGCACAGACCACACGCCGCGCTCATACACTGCGCTGCCTTGTACCCACTGCGCGCCGCTCGGTTTGGCCGAGAGCGTCCCCGGACCGCGGGCTACCAGGCATTCCACAGAGGTGGTGAGAGTGGGGTCGGCCACCAGATTCCCCGCACCCCACGCCGTCATAAACAGGGGATCATGATCGGTGAGCGTCCCGTGAGGCCAATCCGGAGTGGACTTGTCACCCTCCTGGAACTGTTGGCCGGGATACCGATCCACCACCAGGTTCGGGTAGACGGAATCCACATCTTGATAGCCGTCTTCGAGATTCTGTTGCCGATCCGCTTTCCACATCCAGATGTTCACCCCGCCGTGATCGGTCGCGTCGCCCATGTAGAACGGCGGATCGCTGGACAGCGAAAACTGAATGGCCACCGCATCGCGGAACTCCTCATGTCGAACCGCCCGATTGTCCAACGTCGGATCAATCCAGGAGAGTCGGATGGCCAGCTCTTCACAGTTATGAACGGCCTGTACCACGAGACCTTCGATACGCTGTTCCGTCCACCACAACGGCGTCAGCCCCACATAAAGCGCCCGGGCCTGCTTCCAGGCCGAGTCCGAGGGGCCCGAGGGCAGCGGCCCACGAACATCTGGAGCCACAAACGTGCCTTGTTTCAGTTGGGCACGCTCCTGGGCACCCTCGCGGGCCAGGGACTGTACATAGTGGATGATGTCCCACATCTCGTCGCCGGAATAGACTCCCTCCGACGCGGGCATGGGGGTGCCTTTCATGCCCTTGAGAATGCGGGCGTAGAGCTGATGGCCTTCGCTGCTGCCCTTGAAGATGCCGCTTACAAACGATCGCGGCGGCACGGGATAACCCTCAGCGTCAAACTTGACCGCGTCGGCGACCGGTTCTCCATCGACACCGTGGCAACTGGCGCAATTCTCCAGATACAATCGCCGACCTCGGAACCAGCGAACCTCGTCGAACGGCGATTCCGCAGGTACGGACAGGGCGGCCGCCGGTTCCGTTCGTTCAGCCAGCACCTCGGGAAGCTCGGCCTCGACGATCGTTCCGTCCTCGACCCAGGTGCGCAGCATCTTCTTGGTCGCATCGACGTTGAAACGGCGGACGTATCGGGTAAGCGCCAGAAGATCGGATTGCGGCAGATGCCCCCACGGCGGCATGGCCGATCCGGGCATGCCGTTGCTGATGGTTCGGAGCAGATCGGATTCTGACGGGATCTGGTTACGCGTCGTGGCCAGTTTGAAATCACCCTGCTGAAAGTTGCGCGGCCGCGGATTCATGAGATAGGCGAACTTTCCGTCTCCGTCTCCTTGCTCGCCGTGACAGACGGTGCAGTATTTGCCGTACAACTCCCCGCCGCGAACGAGGTAGGGGTCACCGGACCCGCCGATCGATCTGAAAACTGACCCGCGGGCCACCATCGACTGGCCGACCGGGTCGGCACTGGCCAGCAGGGTCAGGTGGGGCGAAGGCCTCTCCACCCGTTTGACACGCTCAACCTCCGCAGCGACGGGCTTGGGAGACATCATGTCGTCGGCCTGCAACGGTGGACCATGGCCCGAGCAGCTCGACTGGTAGAGGGAGAGACAGATCAGGACAACGACGAATGGAGTGATGGTAAACCTGGGGAGGGTGCAGCGCTGTCGATGCTTCATTTTCTGGTTCCTTGTTCTCCCGCCCTTGGCGCCCTTGACCGCGACGGCTGAGTAGACGCGTGGACAGACGCAAGGACAGGCTCCGCACAGGAGATCCTGCCGGAAGGAGCGCTAGCACGCCCTGTGCCAATGGCCCTCGCTACCCGCTACGGCGAAGTGCAGGGGTTGATAAGGAAATGGGTGGGTGACGATGGCGAGTGGCCTGACCCTGCACGGATGACTCAGCCCTAAAGTGCGGCGTTTCGCGCACCTGGCTGCGCGGTTTCGCGCCCCGGGTTCGCTATCGCATAGGTCGTCGGGCGTCCCGAGGGGACGCTCGCGCCCCGGACGGTGACGATATTTGCCCGCTTTCCGCGCCACGCGCCCGGACACTACTCGCTCGCCAGGTCGTTCAACGAGTCGATGGCGGTATCCACAAGGCGGTGGGGCTGTCGGACCCATGGATGGCGATCCATGGGCTTATGGCGTGTTTCATTGACCATTCCAGTATGGACGGACTCGCGGGTCGTAGGCGGACTACGATTTCAAGGGGCTACTGGTTCACGAACCACCGCCGGAGCCTGGCGAGGATGGTTTCGGCGTGGCATGTGGATCCTCGCATAGCTTGAGAGGCTTGTGTTCGTGTACGCCGTCCACGAGACGCTCGTGATAGTTGAACGTATAGCTCTCCTTATCGACGGTCGGATTCTTGGTGTTGTGGCAGGAAAGGCACGTCGATTCCTCAACCGGCGTCATCCCGGCGGCGAACATCTCATCGTGCTTGTATTTGCGCTTCGACTTCATGATCTCCTTGTGGAGCTTGAGGTACGACTCGCCGGGTCCATGGCACATTTCGCAACCGATTCCCTCCAGGCTCTTCGCTCGCTTGACGGCCTTGGAGTCCTTCGTATCGGGCACCACGTACCCACCCGGCTTGCCGAAGCCCACGGTATGACAGGCCAAGCAGGTTGCGTCCGTCGAGTAGTCTTTGGACGGATCCAGTCCGAACTGTGTCTTGATTTCCGAGGCCTGATCCGGTTTGAGCGATTCAAACGCTTTGGCGTGCTTGAGCTTCTCCCAGGATCGATACTGGACGATGTGACAGATCTTGCACTTCTTCGACCCCACGTACTCGGGAGCATCGTCCACGCCCAGCGAACTCGGAAGAATCGAGACCGCAACCGAGGTTACGTCCGCTGCCGAGACACTCGACGTCCTATTCGGCTGGAGCGCAACCACCAAGCCCAGAACCACGATCACGCCTACGAGAATCAACACCCGCAACTTCACCATTTCACCTAATCTCCCGACGGATAGTTCCGTCGCCAAGTCCTCACGCACACCGGTAGCTTCTTGCTTCCGGTCGAGCTTAGGGCCATCGACCGGTAGGCGTCAAGATTCCTTCCCTCCCATCAAGTTGCGTCGCACGCCGCGTGCCAGGCGGTCAGCATGCGAACTCCGCAAACCACGGACTTTGGTCCGCGCGGCCTAAAGTCCGCGGCTCGCCGAGTGGCGCCAATCAGTGGCACCCACCCGCGAGTCATGGACGGAACGAGAATCCGCGCCGAGCGGGATTTGCGCTGGACGGACACATCTCTTGACTACGCCAAAAGGGAAGATAGGCTTCTGCAAGATCGAATGACGACGCACGAATCGACACGGCCACCAGCGCACCGCCAATACTGTAAACACACGGGCTTTTGCGCGTTTTTCGGCGGGCGAGGAGTCTTGGTCGCGCTCGCTGCGATTGCCGCCGCCCTGTTGCTACTTGCACCTGCACAGGGCGCCGACGAAGTCGCCACCTGCGCTACCTGCCACCATAAGCAGGCCGAGGAACTCCAACAGTCGGTTCATATCGAGCTGCGCTGCCAGGAGTGTCATCGTGGCCCGGACTCCTACACCGTGCCGGGAGAGGATCTCAATGCGTTCCAGATGCGACCACCGGACAGCAACTTCAGCTTCGACCACGGCTCGGCCTTCGCCGGCAAGCCGACTCGATCTCAGGTTCCGGAGACGTGCGGCCACTGCCACGAGGACGTCGCTCGGATGAACCCCTACGGCCTGCGAACAGATCAGCTCTCGCGCTATTGGACCAGCGGCCACGGACAACGTCTCAAGAACGACGGCGACGAACGGGTGGCCGTTTGCATTGACTGTCACGGCGTGCACGAAGTCCTGTCCGGTCGGGCACCCCAGAGTAAAACGCATCCGTTCAACGTTCCCGAGACCTGTGCATCCTGTCACGGCGACGCCGCGTTGATGGCCGAGTATGATCTGCCGACCGAGATCGTCGATGAGTACCGTGCCAGCGTGCATGGCCAGCTGCTTTTCGAGCAGCACGACAGCGGTGCGCCCACGTGCGCCACCTGTCACGGCAACCACTCGGCCATGCCTCCAGGGTTCGCGTCGGTGGGTGCCGTGTGCGGTAAGTGCCACGCCCATACCTCCGAGGCGTTCGCCAAGAGCGTCCACGAGGGCGTCGATGGTCATCACGGTTGCGTGCAATGCCACGGCGGCGGCGAGGACCGGTATTTCCATTATATTGAGCGCATTACCAAGCCCCCCGGCCTGCTGATTCAGCGATACGCCCACCTGCTCCAGTCCGAGCCCGCCCCGACCTCCCAGCAGATCACCGAGGCCATTAACCCGGGCCCCAAGCAGATCATCATGAACGCCGTCCCATCGTGTACGGAGTGCCATGACGATCTCGACGAGGATGCAGATCTGCCGACGATTTTTAACCTGCTCGATCAGATCGCCGATGCCGAGCGCAGGTATGTGCAGACCGCTCGCCGCCTCGATGAGGTGGGCCAAGGGATGCTTCTGCTTGACAGTCAACGGTTCAAGTTTGAGGACGCCAAGACTCATCTGATCGCCCTGGCCCCGCTCCAGCACACCCTGGACACCGACCTGGTGGCCGCCAAGGTGGCCGAACTCAACGCCATTTGCGAGGAGGTCTCCTCCGAGCTCGACCAGCTCGAGGCGGGGTTGCGAATGAGATTCGTCGCCTTGGGCCCCATGTGGGGATTCGCCTTATTGTTCTCGATAGTGCTATACGTCAAGTACAAGCAGCTCAGAAAACAGCACGTCACACCTGTGCCCGGTGACGCTTCAATCGATGGATGAGGGCGATGGAGTCGAACGAAAAGCCGACGAGACGTTCCTTCCTGGATCTGGTGATAGCCGTTTTCAGCGCCATCACCGCCGCGGCGCTGGCTATCCCGGCGTTGGCGTATCTCTGGCCTGCTGCACGCGGCGGAGGGGCGGAGCGCGTTCAGCTCGAAGGGGCCGCCGACATGACTGCCGGGCAGAGCAAGACCATTCGCGTCGGTAGCACGGCCGTCGTGGTGGTGAAGGACCGGGACGGCTTCAACGCGTTCTCGGCCGTGTGTACCCACTTGGGATGCCTGGTGACCTGGAGTAGCGAGCAGAAACAGTTTTTTTGCCCGTGTCACGCAGCCGTGTTCGGGGCGGATGGAGGGGTGCTGTCTGGGCCGCCGCCAACTCCGCTCGTGCGGTACACGGTCATCGAACTCGGCGACGAGGTATATATTTCGCCGGCCTAAACGATCGTGAAGGCAGCCTGGGTGGCACGGTCTGGTACTCCAGGCGGTGGGGGAATCAGTACCGCGAGCGTCAGCGAGCGGCCCTCGGCGACGCCGCAGGTAATCGCCGCGGGGCGCGCGGGCCGCTCCCTCACGGTCGCGGTACTGACCGTGCCACCCCTGCGCCTCCACGGCCTGGAGTA
>JADFPW010000051.1 GCA_022562105.1 Planctomycetota bacterium | reverse complement strand
TTGAAACACAACTCAAGCAATTGTTTGAGTGTGTAGTCAGGCCAGTCCGGTTCGGCGAGTTGGGATGAAGCAACGTGAACGTCATACAAACCAACATTCATGTTCGCCGACACTCGAACCCATTGTTGCCTACCCAACTGCGCCGCTTGCATCATCGATTCGTTCCAATCGTTCGTGCGACCATCAGCGCCCGGCAACCTAACTCGCCACAGAAACAAATCGCCTTGCCTTGTGATGGCCGTCAGCAGGCAAGCGTTGAAACACTCCTCCATGACTTCTGAGTAGACATCGGGACTTACCAGATAGTCTTCTCGTGTGATCTTATCTTCGAGAATTGCGGTCTCCAAAACCCAATCATCTCCCTCCCGAACACGAACAAACTCGTGTCTGTTCGGCTTGCGACAGGGAATGACTGTCAGCACTTTTCGCACACCGGCTGCTTTCGTGAAGTCCTGATTCAACCGCAACCGGTCCAAGTCGAATGGGTCGGAGGATGTAATCCTATTGGTCGGTTGGATCTGCTTTACGTCTTGTCCGTTTCCTTCGTGTGTCGTGGTAGTTGTGTCCATGTCGTCTCCAAAATCGGGGGTTGAAGTTAGGTGAGCGGACTAAGATTAGCCCGCCAAACAGGTTCGTCATCGCGGTAGAATCCCGCGTCGTAAAGCACATCTTCGGCAAAGGTTCCGTCGCCGTCGTTTAGCAGTACGGAGACGGCGGCACTCGAGTAGCATGCCACGGCTAGGTCGGCGTCCCCATCGCCGTTCAGATCGCCGATGGCCACGGATCTGGGGCTAAGTCCCGTGTCGTAAAGCGCACTCTCTGGGAAAGTTCCGTCCCCCAGATTGAGCAGCACGGAGACGCTATGGCTGACGAAGTTGGCCACCGCCAGGTCGGCGCTCCCATCGCCGTCCAGATCGCCGATGGCCACGGAATAGGGAACCTCTCCCGTGCCGTAAATCACATCTTCTGCGAAGGTTCCGTCCCCCAGATTGAGCAGCACGGAGACGCTGTCACTGTCGGAGTTGGCCACCGCCAGGTCGGCGTCCCCGTCGGCATCCAGATCGCCGACAGCCACGGAATAGGGAGCAGCTCCCGCGCCGTAGAGCAGGGCGTCGGCGAAGGTTCCGTCCCCAAGGTTGAGCATCACCGAGACGTTGGCGCTGTTGTAGTTCGCCACCGCCAGGTCGAGATCACCATCTCCATCCAGATCCGCAATGGTCACTGAAATTGGAGCATCTCCCGCGCCGACGGCTACATCGAGGCCGAAGGTGCCATCCCCATTATTGAGCAGCACGGAAACATTGGCGGAATACTCACTGGTCACGGCCAAGTCGGGATCTCCATCCCCATCCAGATCGCTGATGGCCACAGACACCGGTCCATTCCCCGCGTCGAAGAGCTGGGCGGCAGCAAAGATCCCATCCCCCTGATTGAGCAGCACGGAGATGCCGTCGTCGAGGAAGCTGGCCGCGGCCAGATCGGGATCTCCATCCCCATCGAGATCGGCAATGGCTACGGACTTGGGTCCATCCACCGACCCGTAGAGCACGCCGGCGGCGAAGGTGCCGTCCCCCTGATTGAGCAGCACGGAGATGCCGTCGTCGAGAAAGCTGGCCACGGCCAGATCGGCATGGCCATCGTCGTTCAGATCACCGATGGCCACGTACTGGGGAAGATCCCCCGTGTCGTAGAGCACATCGGCGGCGAAGGTGCCGTCGCCGTTGTTCAGCAGTACGGAAACGTTGCCGCTTACCCGGTTCACCACGGCCAGGTCGGCGTCCCCATCCCCGTCCAGATCGCCGACGCTCACGGAACGCGGCTTATCCCCCGCGCCGTAGAGCACATCGGCGGAGAAGGTGCCGTCGCCGTTGTTCAGCAGTATGGAGACGGTGTAGCCGTCCTCGTTTGCCACAGCCAAGTCGGCGTCCCCGTCCCCGTCCAGATCGTCGATGGCCACCGAGCTGGGGCCAAACCCCGCGCCATAGAGCACGTCCTCCGCGAAGGTTCCGTCCCCTTGATTGAGCAACACCGAGACGTTGTCAGTCCAGTAGTTTGTCACCGCTAGATCGGCATGACCGTCGCCATTCAGATCGCCGACGGCCACGGACAGGGGGCCGTCTCCCGTGCCGTAGAACACGTGGGCGGCGAAGGTGCCGTCCCCCTGATTGAGCAGCACGGAGACACTGTCGCTGCCGTAGTAGGCTGTGGCCAAGTCGGCATCCCCATCCCCGTCCAGGTCGGCGATGGCCACGGAAGCGGGCAAGGATGCCGAGCCGAAGCCGTAGCGCACCTCCTCCGCGAAAGACCAATCCCCGTTATTGAGCAGCACGGACACGTCGTCGCCGATGTAGTTGGCCACGACCAGGTCCGCATGGCCATCCCCGTCGAGATCACCCATGTCCAGCGACTGGGGACCACCATACCCCACGGCAAACTCCGGATTCCCAAAGAGCAGTTTCGGGGATACCGGGGCCACACAGCCAAATCGCGCAAGCACGAAGCCGGAATCGAGCGGATCCACCACGCCGTCGCCGTTGGCGTCGGCCGCGTCGCACCCCGCGTCGCCGGTCCCGACCGGGCAGCCAAAGCGGGCCAATACGTATCCGGAATCCAGCGGATCGACGACGCCGTCGTCGTTCATATCCGCCCGATCGAAGTCATTACATCCTTTTTGCCCCGCCGCCGGTGGGGCTACGAGGAGCGTTGCTGCCAGAAGAATGATAGAAAGGCCGAAAGATCTCTTGAAGAATCCCGACATGACGTTACTCCTCTACACACAAGCCGGAGGTGATCGCTACGCTACACCGCGACTCGCCGTCCGCAGCGCTGATCTGAGACAGCATAATCGGATGGGCCGATGGATTCCAAGGAGATTGGGCGGAACGGTCGGGCGCAGCATCCAGCCGCGTCGTGGAGAAACTCCCCATGCCCAATGTGCCATCAAGGCCGGCCCTGATCGCAAGCGGTGCCGCATGGTCGCCCTAATACGACAGCGCTACTTTTGCCGCGGATCGCTGCTGGCGCCGTCGAAAACGCGGTTCCCGGATTCGCCGAATCGGCGATTGAGGGCCGCAATCGAAGGTTCTAGCGCTATCATACTAATCCTGGGATGGGGTGAGTTCAGGAGCCAGATTCGGTGTAGCTCTGTGCTCGGAACGCATGTCGCTCAGCTTCGGCGGCCTCGGTGCGGGCGCGGTGGAGCGCGATTCGCGCCCGAGAATGGCGACGGCGCCGACGATGGCGGTGAAGGAATGGGCGACCACGTGGATTGGCTAGGCTGTCTCTCGGCGTAGACGGCGCGTGGGCGGCGCTGGGGCGAGGCGGCGTGCGTTCACGTCCCGGTCTCGTCGAATCCTGCGGGCGAGGCGTCGGGTTCGATAGGCGACCACACCCCAACGTGTGGCCAGGTAGAGAACGACCCCACCTACCAATCCGACCAGTCCGCAGCCAATCCACAGCTCGATACCGAGCTCGGCCATCAGGCTCCCAAGCTGCCTCCAGAACTCGTATCCGAAGAACCCGACGATGCCCGAGGCGGCCAGTGTCTCCTGCATCCGGGTGATCTTGCCGGCGACCAGCTCTTCAGCGGCCGACCCGCCGGTCTGCAGGATGACGCTACCCAGCTTCCAGCAGCACCAGTAGATGGGAACGAAGGTGAACGCGTTGGTGATCCAGACGAAGGGCAGGCAGACGGCCTTGTTGGCCCGCAGGACGGCGGCGACGGCGAGGGCGACCAGCGTCTGAATGCCCATGATGGGCAGGAGGCCTATGAAGGTGGCCAACCCGACGCCCAGGGCGATTCGGTGCGGTGTGTCGTCCGCGTGCAGGATGCGGCGATAGAGGAACCGCCGGCCTGTTTTCCACCACCCTGCCACCTGATGAATCCCCGTAGGAAACGATTTCGCCGGCACCCCTTAGAGGCGGTTCCGGCGAGTTGCTGCCATAACGTTTGTCCCACCCACGCTAGTCCCGCCTAGCCTAGCATCGTCCCGGCCTTATGGGAACTTTATGCGCTTTGGATCCCGGCTCGCCCGTGGCGGCGGCCTGAATCACCGCATCGAGCACGGATTCCACATCAATATCGGTCATGCAGCCGTGGTCGTGACGGCATTGGGAGAGCTTGCGCAGGTAGCACGGGACGCAGGGCAGGTCCGCCTGGAGAATCGTGGCCGCGACGCCGTAGGGACCGGTCCGCTTAGCGCTCGTCGGGCCGAGGATGCACACCAGGGGCCTCCCCAACGCCGCCGCCAGGTGCATCGGGGCTGAGTCGTGGCAGACGACCACGCTCGCCTGCTCCAGGATCGCCACCAGCTCGCGCAGCGACGTTCCACCGACCAGGCTCGCCGGCGGCGGGTCGCACTGGGCGGCGATTTCCGCGCTGATGGCCGTCTCCGCCCCGCCGCCGAGGATCAGCGGCCGGTAGCCCGTCTGCTCGGCGAGCCGGCCGGCCAGGGCCGCAAATCGGGCCGGTGCCCACCGTTTGGTCTCCCACCGGGCCCCGGGGAGCAGGGCCACAAACGGCTGATCCGCCTCGCCGAGGGCGTCTCGGAGCAGTTCGCCCGCTCGGACCCGTTCCGCGTCGGTGACGGCCAGATCGAACTGGAGCGGCACATCGCCGAATCCGAGGATCTCCGCGACTCGGTAGTTGTGCTCAACGGCGTGAACGTCCTCCCGCCGCCCTGGAATGCGGTGGGTGTAGAACATCCAGCCCATCTCCCGGGCTGACGCAAACCCCAATCGCACGCCCGCCCCGGTAGCCCGAGCGAGAAACCCGCTGCGAAACAGCCCTTGCAGATCGATGACCAGATCGAACCGCCGCCGCCGCAGCTCGCCCAGGAACGCCACGAAACTACCGGTAGCCCCCGCACTGCGTCCGATGGCCCCGTACCGACGCCGATCAAAGTCGATCACCTCATCCAGCTCCGGATGGCCATCGATGATCGCCCGAAAGTCGCTGCCCACCAGCCAACTGATCTGGGCCTTGGGATACCGAACGCGAAGCCCGTGCAGCACCGGCAGCGCATGCACGACATCCCCGAGCGAACTCGGTTTGACCAGCAGGATCCGCTCAAACTCCCGCTGGGTCAGATCGGAGGACTCTCGACGGCTAGTGTCCATGAGCGATTCGCACGTTTCCCATCCCCTGGCCCACAACGGGCGTGGCCGGATTGTAGCAGACTTGCCGCATGCACCCCGCGCCAAGCGGTCGGGGACCAAGTGTGGCACCGGTTTTCAACCGGTGTTTTCGCCATCGCCGCCGATTGCGATGATCCCCCAGTCGTGGCCAATGGGTGGCATTCGCCTGCGGCGGCGTACTCCAGGCCGTGGAGTGGGCGGAAGGCGGAAGGCGGGTGCTCCAAATGCCGCGGTATCGATTGGGTGTGGTCTCCTATCTGAATTCGCGCCCCTTGATCTACGGGCTGGAGGCGGCGCCGGACTTCGAGCTGACCCTGGATGTGCCCGCGAGGCTGCCGGCGCTCCTGGACGCCGGGCGGGTGGACGCCGCCCTGGTGCCGGTGGTCGACTTGGTTCGCCCGGAGCGAGACTGGGTGGTCGTTTCCGACGGATGCATCGCCTGTGATGGGGAGACGTTCACCGTGCGGGTCTTCTCCCGGGTGCCGCTGACGCAAGTCGATACGCTGCATGTGGACGGCGATTCGCACACCTCGGTCGCCCTGGCCAAGCTGCTGTGGAGGGAATCGTTCGGCGGTCGTGACTTGATCGTCGAGCCGTTCGAGCGGGATCAGCCCACCGATGCCTGCCAGGCGATACTGTTGATCGGCGACAAGGTGGTGGGGCAGCCGTTGATTGATTTCGACATCGAGACCGATCTCGGGTCGGCCTGGAAGTCATTGACCGGTCTGCCGTTCGTCTTCGCAGTCTGGGCTGGACGCTCTGACGTCGATCACACCGAATTGGCTGGGCGGCTGGGCCAGGCTCGCGATCAAGGAGTAGCCCACGCCGAGGAGATCGCCGAGCGGATCGCCCCGACCATGGGGTGGCCCGTCGAGTTGGCCAAGCGGTACCTGACCCGGCGGCTTCAGTTCACCCTCACTCCGCGCCACCGACAGGGTATGGAATTGTTTCTCGAAAAGGCCCGCACGCATGGGTTGATCGCGGCGGGCCGGGAGTTGAGCTTCGTATGAGCGCGTCCCAAGCGAGCCGCGGACTTCAGTCCGCGCGGACTGAAGTCCGCGGCTCGTTTCCGTCGGCCCGTTCACGCATTACCGACGCCGAGGCCGTCGACCTGTTCCGCGACGCTTCGATCCACGAGCTGGGTCGCCGGGCCCACGCCGTCACCCAGCGCCTACACCCCGAGCCCTATCGAACCTACGTCGTGGATCGAAACATCAACTACTCGAACTACTGCACCGCCCGTTGCATCTTCTGCAACTTCAAGGCCGACCCGCCGGGGATGTCGACCGGGCGAACCGACCTTCCCGGTGGATACGTGTTGGAGTTCAGCGAGATCGGCCACAAGATAGAGGAGCTGATCGCCATCGGCGGTACGCAGATACTCATGCAGGGCGGTCTGGTTCCGGCCGAGATGCTGCCCTTCACCTGGTATTTGGATCTGCTGCGGTTCATCAAGGGCGAGTACCCCGGCATTCATATTCATGCCTTCAGCCCGCCGGAGGTGTTCGCCTTTCACCAGATGTTCGACATGTCGGTCCACGATGTGCTGCTGCGCCTGCAAGAGGCTGGGTTGGACACCATTCCGGGTGGAGGCGGAGAGATTCTGGTCGATCGGGTGCGGGACAAGATCAGCCAGGGCAAGACGCGAACCGACGAGTATCTCCACGTCATGCGCGAAGCCCACGGCATCGGCATGAGCACCAGCGTGACCATGATGTTCGGGCACATCGAGACGCTGCCCGAACGCGTCGAACACCTACGTTTGATCCGCGATCTACAGGACGAAACCGGCGGTTTCACCGCGTATATCTGCTGGACCTTCCAGCCGGATCGAACGCCGCTGGGGCGTACTCGCCAGTTTCCGCCGGGCCGGCGTCGCGAGCCGGACGGGAAACACCTCGTACTTGCCGATGCCGCCGAGTACCTGCGTACGCTGGCCGTCTCGCGGATTTACCTGGACAACATCCCCAACATCCAGTCGAGTTGGGTCACTCAGGGCCCAAAAATCGGGCAGTTGGCCCTGTTTCACGGCGCCAACGACATGGGATCGGTGATGATGGAGGAAAACGTGGTGTCCGCCGCCGGCACAATCTATTGCCTGGATGAGTCGGAAATCCGTGATCTCATCCGTAGTGCCGGGTGGCAGCCACGAAAACGCGACTGCTACTACGCCCTGCTCGACGAGCCGCGAGCCGAGATGGCCTAGCACGCCAGGCGCCGGGCGCACCCCACCGGACGCCGGTTGTCGCCTAGGTACGCCATCCAATGCGCTGCCCTGCCTTCCAAGATTACCCAGTTTGCCCCGTCAACAGCAGTTGGGGGTCTGTCGGGCATGACACGATGGGCGAACCGAACCGAGCCGCGACCGTGCAAACCGAGCCGCGACCGTGAGGGAGCGGAAATTGGCCGGTTTGGCTGCGTCGCGCGCGAGCGCGTCCGTACCGAGGCGGCTCGGATCATCCCTCGATCCTGGCGGACGATGCCCTGGGCTTGCAACGCAACCACCTTTGCCGGTATCAAGGACAGTAGGCGTGGAAGGGGACATTACGATCACACCCAGCCACCCTGACGCGTGTAAAGACTTTGCACGGTACGTTGGCAGGAGGGGGAAGCGGACCAGTACGCCGTCGGCTCTTTGTACGCCGGCCGAGCCCGCCCTGGTCGGCGGATCGGAAGCGAGCGATCGACGGCGTGTCGGTACCCGCCCACTCCAATGGGTCTCGGGTCGATGGCTATCCCCAATCGAATCTGGACCAAGGCGCGCAGCGACCTACTCGTCGTTGAGGAACCACGCTGCAAGGACTGTTTCCTGCTAGAGCACTGCACCCGCGTCGCCAGATCCGCCGAACGCATAGCCACCGAATTACTCGTCGAGGGCAAGCAGATCGACTTTCCCGCCCTGGCGGCGGCTGCCCTATATCACGACGCGGGCTGGATCGTGCAATACCGAGATGCGGTCGTCGAGCGGATGGAAATTCTTTGCAAACCGACAACGACGGCCCAACGGCAACTTGGCGCCGCGTTCCTGGAGACCCGGCTGGCCGGCATCCTCAAACCTGAATCTCTCCAGCTCGCCGCCGAAAGCGTCCGTCGCCTGAACGATCGGGACTTGGACATCCCCGAAGCCCTGGCCGTCGCCGATGCTGAGAACCTGGACCAGGTTGGTGGCCTGTCCTTGTGGACCATGGTCCGGCGACATTCCCTGGAGGGAAAGGGTCTCGAGCATGGGTTGGAGGTGTGGAAGCGCCAATGCGAGTACCACTACTGGGAAGCCTGGATCCAGGACTCCTTCCGGTTTGAGCAGGTGCGGGAGCTAGCCCGGACTCGCCTGGCGGTGTTCAGCGGTTTCATGGCTGAGCTGGCCGAGCTCCACGCCAGTGGCGATCTGAACGCGCTGGCGGGGAATGCCGCACCGGACGCCATGATCCCGCGTAACAATCCTTCGTAGCGTTGCTGCAGCCTCCACCCCGTTGGGCGCGGCTCGCCACGCGGCTCCACGAGCATGAATGCAGCACCCAATAGCCCTGTGGGGCGCGTGTACTGGGCCTGCCGCTTCGGCCGATCAGTGCCGCCGCCTACCGTGTTAGATTCGTTGAACGCCGCTCACCAAGTCCACTGAGTTTTGCCGATGAAGAGAGCGGCGAGGGGAACAAGAGCCGCGGACTCGGCCCACCCATGGATGGACCACCGAGGATCGTAGCTGACTCGTTGTGGAGAGCACCCAGCATGACCGCATCAAGCCGCGTTTCGCGTGACAAGCCGCCTCGTTTCTCCGCTCGGATCATCGCTGAGACATTCGCGGGGACGCCATTCCCGGATCATGACGCGACGGTTGGCCCGTGCTGGCGTGCGGCCTATCCGGGGTGGCTACGACCAGCGGCCGTTCCGCCGCCCGAGTTCGAGAGCGACAAGGACTGAGTCACGAGCTCTGGCACGGTGAGCCGGCGTTGGCCTGATATCGGACTTTCCAACGGCTCAGCGGACCGCCTGCTCTTAGTGGACGCCGATTCAAACCGAGCATCGAGCGGGACCACACTGGCTGAACGGGAGTGCACCCTCACGTCGGAGGAGCTCCTGGCTGAGCAACGACGGGGATGACGGATGCCCGGGGCTGAGGCGTGTCCGGGCGGGGCGAGGCTTGGCGAACGGCCCAGGCTGTGGCTTCGGATGTTCGGGTGGCGACGACTTGGCTCGATTGGCCGGCCATCTCGACCGATTGAGTCCATAGCGCGTAAGTGCCTGTCATTAAGGCGCTTACGTCACGAAGTGAAAATCGGCAATGCGGATCCAGCGATTCCTGGAAAGATAGGCAAGACGGTCGGCTGAGATTATGACGCGCCCAACCCTATGCTGCAAATAAAGTTATAAAAAATGATGCAACATGGTTGCTACGCGGAACGCAATGTGCTAGGATCACGATGGTGAGCTGGACAAGCCGTTCGTTCGGCGTGGGGGTTGCTCGACGATGGGCGGCCCAAGCCCGCAGCCCATACCCGTAGCCGAGGTTGTGGCTAGTAGCGTGGGCGATCGGCTAGGGCAGTAACCCGGTGCTTTGGTACGGGTGCCCAGGCCCCTCGAGGCCGGCTCGAGATCAACTAGGTCAGTTTCCGAGTCCGCAGGGCGTTTAATAGCGGGACTCGGCGAATTTCGTGTCGCGGCACTGACGGAACAGTCGCGGGGATGCTCGCGGCGTTTCGGTCGGTCTGCGATACGAGGCGCATCGAAAAACTTAACGTCTTCCACTCGCTGCGGCACCCTTTGACCGCGCCAATACACAAACAGGGTGCCGCACGCCCTTTTTACTGGGCATGTTTTCCGTGAATCAGCCCTTGAACCGTCGACCCGAGCCATACTTGCCCGCAGCAACGACGGAATCCTCGCCAGCGTTGCTGCCCGTGTCCGGCTCAAGGGTGGTCGGTCCACCGGCGGCTGGTCAGGGCACCGGATCGTAGCCGCCGCGCGAGAACGGCCGGCAACGCCCCAGCCGCTTGATGGACAGCCACCCCCCTCGACCTATGCCGTGCCGAGCAATAGCACTCGCCGCGTAGTCGCTGCACGAGGGCCAGAATGGACAATGTCCGATCAGCAGCGGCCGGACACAGGCTTGGTAGGCGCTGATTAGCGAAACCAGAGCGACAACGCCGCCGCGCGACAGCAGCCTGGATAACCGACGCCAGGTTCCGCAGTGCGGCGTTCGTATCGACGCGGCCCGCTCGTTGGCCTCAGGAGGGGGTTCGCCCAACGGTTCGCGTTCGGTGATCGCCGGCGGTGGTGCGGTGGAACCTACCCGTCTCATGCTGACCCCTTGCTCACACACGATTCACCCCCGATAGCGGCGAAGAGAACGCCACCATGGTATCGTAGTGGTTGTAGCCCGCACAGGGGTAGCCCGTCGATCTTGGCTGCGTGGCGAGAGACAGTGCCTCCCAGGCCCACCCAAGACCGGCAGTCGGGGCGGCGGAACACCAGGTTTGGCCCACTGAAGCGGCGCGTCGCCATGCGTCCGAGGGGCCCATCTACTAGGATTCACCCTCATGAGTTGGCTAGCCAATTGCCTGTACCTGCTCGCGGCCGTCTGCTATTTGCCGATAGTGGCCTACCAGATGGTGGTTCAGAAAAAGAACCGCCGGGGATGGTGGCAGCGCTTCGGACACCTCGATTTCGCACCGCCGAAGGGCCGGCGCCTCTGGGTGCATGCCGTTTCGCTCGGCGAGACCAACGCCGCCCGTCTGATTGTCAAGCAACTGAGCGAGCGGCTCCCCGACGTGGAAATCCTGATCTCCACCACGACCGATACCGGATTCGCCCGGGCCTGCCAGTTGTACGGCTCCGAGCGCGTGTTTCGCTATCCGCTGGACTTCAGTTGGGTGGTGCGACGGGCGCTGGACCGCATCCAGCCGTCGATGATCGTGCTGGTGGAACTCGAAGTCTGGCCCAACCTGATGGCCCTCGCCGGGAGCCGCGACGTGCCGGTCGTGGTGGTCAACGGCCGACTGACCGAGCGCAGTTTCCGCCGCCTACGCCGATTCGGTTTCGCTGGCCAACGAGCGTTTGGGAACCTGCGATGGGTCGGGGCCCAGGATGCGACCATGGCGGCGCGTTTTCGAGGTCTTGGGGTAGCTGCGGATCGCATCGACGTCACCGGGTCGGTCAAATGGGATACGGTCACGCTCGGCTCCACCGTCGACGGCGCTGCGGACTTGCAGCGAGCCATGGGGATTGACGCTGGAAAGCCGCTATGGATATGCGGCAGCACTGGCCCCGGCGAGGAGGCGTTGATAGTCGACGCCTTTTCTGAATTGCGATCCACAAGGCCCGAGCTTCAGTTGGCCGTCATCCCGCGTAAACCGGAGCGCTTCGACGAGGTCGCTCATCTGATCGAACGCGGCGGATATACTTGCCGGCGTCGAAGTCGGCAATCTGACGGTTCGCAGATTCTTGCCTCCTCCGTTGCGGACGGATCGTGGATCGCACTCGGTGACACCATGGGCGAGCTGCGCAAGTTTTACGCGTTGGCTGACGCCGTCTTCGTCGGCCGATCGTTGATTCCCCTGGGCGGCTCCGATCCGATGGAGGTGGCCGCCCTGGGCAAGCCCATGGTAGTCGGCCCGCACATGGACAACTTCGAAGCCGCGATGTCAGCGTTTGATGACGGCGAGGCGATTCGCACGATTGAAAGCGCCTCCGACCTGGCAGGCGCCGTGGATGATCTGCTAGCCCATCCGGATCGAGCACGACAGATGGGCGCCCGTGCCCGGCAAGTCGTCGAAGAGAACCAAGGCGCGACTGGGACTACGGTAGACAAGCTGATCGCCATCCTCAACGAGCACACACCTTAGACTGCGTGGCCTGGATCAGCCCCTATTGCACTTCAGATTCTTCAACGGGGACGAGACTGACGATGTGCATCAGGGAACATGTGATGAGTTTTTCGTACCGGCGGTCGCCGTTGAGGCGCTTGGTGCCGATCACGGCGACCGAACGATCCACCAGCACCTGCTCGGGATGAGCCACCGGATAAGATTCGCCATTCGAGAGGTTCAAGATGAACGGCCGGAAGCTCTGCGACGATAGGGCACGGGATAGATCATTGCTCGCATCTGTCTCATGGTACGCATCCAAGGCGGGCGAAGCAAGTCCCCTCACTCCTGACCCGCGGGTGAAGGATAGTGCGCCGGCATCAACTCGTTTTCCAATGGCGGGCGTAGGCGGGCGGGAAGTTCCACAGCACGGTTCGGCGAGCGAATTGGTGACGTTGGATGCGCTGTTTGAGCAGGTCGCGGACGGCGCGGGTGCGGCGGCGAGTCGCGGACGACGCGAGGTGACGGGTAATGCGGCCTAGACCGACATACTCGAAGTAGCTGAACACCCCTCCGGGAGCCAGGTTGGCCATGATTCGGTCGAGAATCGTGTCGACGGTTTCTGGGTCAAATGAGTTCAGCGGCAGGCCGGAGACAATGAAGTCGTAGTATCCGGGCCGATCGATCTGCTCCACGCGACAGGTCAACAGTTGGATTCGTCCTTGTGATCGGACGAGCCTGGCGGTCGGCAGGCTCAATACGTCGCGTTCGAGAGCGGCACAGAAGTCGGGTTGAAGTTCGCAGATGTCCAGATGATCGTCCGGTCCGAGCAGGTCGATCAGATGGCGCGTAATCGCCCCGGTGCCGGCTCCGACCTCCAGGATCCGCGAAGGTTTCGTGCGGCGGGCCAGCGGTTCGGTAAGCGCTTTGGACAACCGTCGGGAACTCGGTGCGACCGCACCGACCTGTTGCGGATTCGCCAGGAATCGGCGGAGAAACTCAACATGTTGACTGATGATACCGGCCACACCCATTCTCGTTCGAGATTGACCACATATTATTCCGATCGCCCGCCGGAGTATTCATCGCACCGGGCGCTGCCCTACGCCCCATCCCAGCCGTCGGTCAGTGCTTTGCCCACGTGCCGAGCAATCACCAGTCGTTGAATCTCGCTGGTGCCCTCGTAGAGCTCGGTGATCTTGGCGTCACGAAGCAACCGTTCGACCGGGTAGTCGTTGCAATATCCATAACCCCCGAACACCTGGACCGCATGATTGGCCGCCCGCGAGCACATCTCCGAAGCGTACAACTTGGCCTTGGCGGCGGCTGATTCGTACGGTTGGCCGTTGTCCTTGAGCCACGCCGCCCGAAACATGAGCTGCCGAGCGACTTCGATCTCGACGCCCATGTCGGCGATCTTGTTCTGGATCGCCTGGAACTTTCCGATAGGACGCCCGAACTGTTCGCGCGTCCGGGCATATTGGACGGACTCGTTCAGGCATGCCTGGGCTATGCCGACCGCCTGGGCACCGATCCCAATTCGACCGCCGTCCAGGGTACTCAAGGCTACGTTGAGTCCTCGGCCCTTCTCATGCAGCAAGTTCTCCTTGGGAACCACGCAGTCCTCGAAGACATACTCAGCCGTTGAGGTGCAGCGGATACCCAGCTTCTTTTCCAACTTGGCGATCCGCAGGCCGGGCGACGGCTGCTCGACAATGAACGCGCTGAGCCGCCGCTTGGGATCGTCCGGGTTGGTCACCGCTATGAGGATGATGACTCCCGCTTCCTGCCCGTTGGTCACGAAGATCTTGCTACCGGTCACGTGCCAGCCGTCGTCTCGCTCGATAGCGGTACACGTGGCTGCGCCCGCGTCGCTGCCACTGCCCGGCTCGGTCAGGGACAGGCAGCCGACCGTGCCGCCCGCCAGTCGGGGAAGGTACTTCTCCTTCTGGGCCGGTGTACCAAAACTCAGAATGGGGTCCACGCACAGCGAGTTGTGGGCGCTCAGGAACACACCCGTCCCGGCGCAGGCTTGGGAAATCTCCGCGATGACGATGCACGACGAGACGGCGTCCATCCCTGTGCCGCCGTATTCCTCCGGGATGCAGATGCCCAGAAACCCCATCTCAGCCAGCTCGGTGCGCAGGCTTTCGGGCATCGACGCTTCACGATCGCGGTCCGCCGCCCCGGGGGCGACGCGATCGGCCGCAAAATCACGCACCGATTCAGCCAGCAGGCGTTGATCCTCGGTGAGTTCAAGATTCATGGTGATCTTTCAATCCGCCGGCGTAGTGTTTCATTGAAACCGCAACAAATCCTTTTCCGACCCGCGACCGTATCCGAGCCGCGACCGTGAGGGAGCGGTTTCCTGTGACCGACGCGTCGCACGACGCAACCGCTCCCATACGGTCGCGGCTCGGATTGTCACGACTATTCTGAAACACTAGGCTAGCCGCTGGGTATTTGGAGCAATTCGTTGGCGATGATCATGCGTTGCACCTGACTCGACCCCTCACCGATCTCGCACAGCTTGGCATCGCGCAAGTAGCGTTCAACGGGGCAGTCCTTCATGTAGCCGTAACCGCCGTGAATCTGAATCGCGTTGAGGCAGGCTCGCGTGGCCATCTCGCTGGCGAACAGCTTCGCGGTCGCCGACTCGATCTTGCTGCTCTGGCCTGCGTCCTGCAACAACGCTGCCCGCTGCACCAGCAACCGGGCGGCATCGGTCTCCGTGGCCATGTCCGCCAGCATGAACTGGATAGTTTGATGCCTGATGATCGGCTTGCCGAACTGTTCGCGGCTGGCCGCATACTGGGTTGATTCTTCCAACGCTCCCCGTGCGAGACCCACCGATAGCGAGCCGATCGAGATGCGTCCGCGTTCGAGCACCTTCATCGCGTCGAGGAACCCCCCGTTGAGCTCGCCGCACAGGTTGCCAGCCGGGACTCGACAATCCTCGAAGGTCAGCAACACCGTGTCGCTGGCCCGCATGCCCAGCTTGTCCTCTTTGGCCCCGATGATTAACCCGGGTGTGTCGCGCTCGATGATGAACGCGCTGATTCCTTTGGATTTCGATGCGTCGGGATCCGTCCGGGCCATGACCACGAAGACGCCGGCGGTCGTCCCATTGGTGATGAAAATCTTGCTCCCGTTGAGCACCCAGTCGTCGCCCTCACGCACTGCCGTGGTAGTCAGGGCGGCTGCATCGCTCCCGCTGCTCGGCTCGGTCAGGGCCCACGCCCCCAGGTGTTCGCCTCGGGCCAGGGCGGGCAGGTACTTCGTCTTCTGCTCGTCGCTGGCCGCCAGCAGCAGGTGGCCGCAGCACAGCCCGTTGTGGGCCGCCAGCATCAACGCCGTCCCGCCGCAGTGACGGGCCACCTCCTCCATGACGATGGCCATGCCCAGGTAGCCCAGCCCCGCCCCGTCGTATTCTTCGGGCACCAGGACGCCGAGAAAGCCCAGCTCGGCGATCTGCTTGATGGCCTCGGGCGGGATGGCGCTTTCGCGATCCCACTTCCTGGCCTGCGGGGCGATGACCTCGCCCGCAAACTTGCGAGCCATCTCCCGCAGGGTCTTCATGTCGTCCGGTAGATCGTAATCCATGCCGTCGTCCGTATTCGAGATACCGCCTGGAACACCCCATCCTACCCTTTGGCCGAGCCCGCTCCGATCGCCTTGCATTATAGAGACCCGTCTCCTGGCCGCCAGCCGAAGCTAAATGCACGAGATTGCCGCTGGATGACTTGCGGCTAGAGCTTCAACCAGACGGCGGCGTGTGGCATTCGTCTACGGCAACGGCAAAGGACGCGAGGTTGCCGATTTGGCGTCCCGACAGTCACGCTCGTTCGAGAAGCCGAATGGCGCGGTTCACGCGTCGGCGTTGCTGCTTGAGCGTGTCAATGCTCGTTGGCTGATCGAGCCAGGTCGCGTATTCCTCGATGCTGCTCACGTTGCCCACATTGACGATTAGATTCAACAAATGGGAATCGACATAGCGCTTTATCGAAGTAACAATCTGATCACGCTCCTCGTCAGTTCCTGTACCCGAATGAACGAACCGATTTCTCCGGACTCGCAGAGATTGCAGAACCTCCATTTCGATCCCCCGCGGGAGATGGAACCACGTAGCGCGCTTCACGGTTTTATCCTGTGGCCCCCCGATTGTGCCGGTGACCCATTCGAGAATATTCCACATTTGAAGGAAGGCGACGTTTAGATTCGGTTGATCGAGAGCAAGAGCATAGCGAACGATCAGATCAGCAAGCTCTCGACCATACGGAAGCACCATGAGCTTCCTAGTAGCGTTCTTTCGTTCCTGCTCGATCTTTGCCCATCCGCCCTTTGGTTTGAACACCGCCTGGTCCTTCACGTAATCCGGCTCGTGCCAAAGAGAACTCTCGGCCACAAGTTGGCCTCCAGGATGGTGAAGCGTATGAATGGGGGCCGCGTGAAATCGGCCCTGGCGGGGCGCCGATGCGGTAAATGACCGTGTGAACCAACTGTATGGGCCAAAGAGAGTCCAAAGGCCACGCAGCAAGTGCAGTGCACCTAGCCTGGATAATTCACGAGTGTGAGGTGGTTTGCGCATAGAGACGGCCTTCTCGACCTTGTATGATTAGGGTTTTGACGACTCAACCATACGAAGGCAAG
>JADFPW010000050.1 GCA_022562105.1 Planctomycetota bacterium | reverse complement strand
GCCACGCCCGGGAGGGAGGGGACAGGTGAGTATGAGTTGGCGATATTCAAGTCCGCCGGTAAGGCCCCGCTGACCGCCCGAAGCCAGATCGCGCTGCTCAACTTCAACGGACGGGACAACCTCGCTCTGGGCGGACGATCTCCCACGGACATCCCACCGTTCGACGCCGCTTCCGTGGCGCCGCGATTCGCCGGCCAGACCGAAGCGATGCAGGCTTACATCGTTGCCTCCGTTCGTCAGGACTACCTGGGATTAGACGTCACCATCCTCTCCACCAGCGAGGGAGCCGTCGATGACGGAAGCATGACGCTGATTCACTTCGGCACGTTCGACCCGGGCTTGTTAGGTGTCGCCGAGGGAGTGGATGAGTTCAACGAACGACCCGCGCAGCACGCCATCGTCTTTACCAACACCAAACACGCGGCCCGCAAGGTAGCCAAGAGGTTGGTCGATGCAGGCATCAGCGCCAAGGAGATTCACGGCGATCTCCTGCAGAACAAACGCGATTGGGTCATGGACCTGTTCCGCAAGCACAAGATGCGCGTCCTGGTGGCCACCGACCTGGCCGCTCGAGGCATCGACGTCAGCGCCGTGACCCACATCATCAACTACGACGTCCCCTTTGATTCGGAGGTGTACATTCATCGCATCGGGCGAACGGCCCGCATGGGAGCGCGGGGGACCGCGTATACGTTTGTCACCCCGGAAGAAGGCAAGCAGATCACCGAGATCGAAAAACTGATCAACCTGGAACTGCGCGAGAAGCGATTCGACGGGTTCGTACCCCGATCTCAGCCGGAACCGGCACCTCGACGCGATTCGCCCGCCCCTTCCTCGACCGCAGGCGCCCAACCCGCGACCGTCGGGGCGGCGTCCCCCGCGACAGTCACCAAGAAGCTGGGTGGCAAGTTCCGTCCGCGGCGCCGCCGCCGCTTGTGAGCCCAGGGAGTTCGTCGAGCGAGGGATCCGAATGCCTGAATCGCCTGCATCGGATCAAGTTCGCCGTTACCTGCGATTACAAATGGCCGACGGCATCGGCCCGATACTTGCCCGCCGCCTGATCGACCATTTCGAAACCATCGACGCCGTCTTGAGTGCTTCGCCGGGCGATTTGGCCGGCGTGGAGGGAATTGGACGCGAGCGTGCCCGATCCCTGGCCAACGCCCGAGACGATCCAGCCGTGGATCGGGAAATCGAGCTGGCTGCGAAACTCGGAATTCGCATCGTTTGCCTCGACGAGGCAGAATACCCGCACCCACTCCGACACATCAACGATCCACCGCTTTGCCTCTACATTCGAGGCCGACTGGAACCCGAAGACGCAATCGCGATCGCCGTAGTCGGTAGTCGAAAATGCACGCGCTACGGGGCCGAGCAGGCCGAGCGCTTCGGCGCCGCCCTGGCAAGCGCCGGCTTCACCGTGATCTCCGGCCTGGCCCGCGGGGTGGACGGCGCCGCTCAGCGCGGGGCGGTCGCAGCCGGCGGCCGGTCCATTGCGGTCTTGGGCAACGGTTTGGCCACCGTGTATCCCCCCGAGCATGGCGAGCTGGCCATGCAAGTGGCCGCCCGCGGCGCCGTGATTAGCGAGTTGCCGCTCGAAACCCCGCCGGAGGCGAGCAATTTCCCGCATCGCAACCGCATCATTGCCGGGCTGGGATTAGGTGTGTTGGTCATTGAGGCGGCCCACCGCAGCGGGGCAAGAATCACCGCCCGTTTGGCCTCGGAATACAATCGGGAAGTCTTCGCCGTTCCCGGTCGTGTGGACACACCGACGGCTCACGGGGTCAACGCCATGATCCGCGATGGCCAAGCCAAGCTGGTCATCTGCTTGCAGGATATCCTGGACGATCTGGGCGACGTGGGCAGGATGATGGCACCGGCCGATGCGAACTCGCCCGTCTCCGCGGATACAGCCTCGTTGGACCCGCCAGGTCTGACCCCGGACGAGAGCACGGTATGGGGGGCGCTGGGCGAGGAGGCCGTCGAGCTGGACGAACTGGCCCGTGCCACGAAGCTTCGGATCGAAACGGTGGCCGCCATACTGACGCGCCTACAACTCCGCGGAGCGGTGACGGCCCTGCCGGGGCAGCGTTTTGAGCGCCGAAAGCGGGATTGATCGTTGCGGGGTTCCAACAATCCCGCTATGTTTGACGAAGCAACGGTAAGGCGTCGCTTTCGCTGGTATCGATGGCTGAAGGTCGCTTTCTTTATAGAGGCATCGATGATTGCCGGACCTGAGCAAAGAAACAGAAAGGACTAAGCGGCATGTATTACCTCGTCATGGGTGGGTTGGCGTTGGGTTTGATCGTGTTTCTGGTCATCTACCGCCGGCGGCAAGAGTAGAGCCGACTCGTCGGCGGGCTCGCCAGTGCACCGACGCCGTCAGCGACCGGCACCGGTCGGTTCTTCGCCAGCGGCGATCCTGAGCCAGCTAGCGATCAAAGCGCGTCGTCATGAGCTAATGAGTCCAAGGGACATCCCTCGCAGCGAGCTCGAACGCGGCAATGTTCCTTGGCGACCTGAACCAGCAGGGCGTGGTACTCGCCGAAGACGCCCAAATCCAGCCGAATGGCCCCCTTCATCATCTCTCGAAGCGACTCGTACGGCTCGTCGCCGTCGATCAACCGATGTCGTCGAAGTACTCTGCGGGTATAGGCATCGATGACGAAGCTCCTGTGCCTGCCGGCATAGAGCAGGATCGAGTCGGCTGTTTCAGGCCCCACACCGTGAACCGCAAGGAGGCGGCGGCGAACGGTTTCGAGATCGCCGGACAGCGCCTTGCGGACATCGCCACCGGATTCCGCCCACAGCCAATCAACCACCGCCCGGAGTCGTCGCGCCTTGACGCGATAAGTACCTGCCGGCCGAATCAAATCAGCCAGCTGGTCATCACCGAGTGCCCGCATGCCCGCTACAGTCAGCCGACGCGCCTTCTTGAGGGCTGCGATCGCCTTGACCACGTTGCTCCATGCCGTGTTCTGGGTCAGGACCGCACCGACCACTACCTCGAAGGGCGAATCGGCAGGCCACCAATCCTGTGGTCCGTAGTGGGCGTACAGCCGCTTGTAGATCCGGCGAATCGTCGGAGCTGAGTCGGTTGGGCTTGGGGTTGCTCGATCGATCAGGGGAATCCACTCCGTCCATCCGTGCACGCTGCCAGCCATGATCCCCAACCAGGTCGCAATCGTCCAGACGTTTGGATAGCCCTATTGTTCCGTCGGGAGCAGTTTGACGGGTGGCACGGTCTGGTACTCCAGGCCGTGGCGGTCGGTGAGGGACTTATCCAGAACCCCACGGCCTGGAGTACCAGACCGTGCCACCCCACCCGGCATTCCACGCGAGAAAGCGCATACCCGCAGCTACCACCCGGTGCAAGCGACGTCCGGCCCGGAATCGAGCGGATCCATCGTGCGAGCCGAACCGGCCAACTGCGACCGCGAGTCCGACACCGGTACCTGGTAGCCCGCGTAAACCTCGTCGAGGCCGAGCAGATCGCCCGGGCAGGTCTGCTGCGGGATCTGGAAGCTCTGTTCCTGCAATAGGGCGCTCAGCGTGTGTGAACCCAACATCAACGCCGACGGATGTGGGCGAAAGCCCAGATCGTCAATCGCCTCCGGATGGGCGAACCCCAACGTATGGGCTACCTCGTGGGCAGCGACGTTGGCGAACAGGTTCACCCATTCATCCAGCCGGTGACCGTCCCCCAGCTCGAGCATGGCCAATCCCCAGACAATGGCTTCGTCCGCGGGCTCGGTGTCGCAGGGGTCGTCGTAGGCCTGCCCGACTCGCTGGGGATCATCGGGGTCGGCCTCGAACGTCATCAGGACCACGGTCGCCTCGGGGTACTCGTTGGCGTCGGCTGTCACCACCCGGATGTCAGCCGGCTCCAGGTCGTCAAAAATGGTCTGGATCCGTCCCTCGACCAGGACCTGGAAGTTCGGCTCGTCGGCCAGCGTCCAGCCGTCGGGCAGATGAAACGCGCCCAGATCGACCGGGGTCATCCAGTCTCCGTCGCGCATCACGCTCGCTCCGGCGTCCCAATCGATGACCACCTGCCGCTCGTTGGGAATCAGGGCGGCCTCAGTCGTGCCGGAGTCCTCCTCCTGGCCCCCGACACCGACTGAGACGCCACAACCGGAAAGCGCAACGGCAAGACCCGCTGCGATCAGCAATCCTCGAGTGGAACCTGGGAAGATGCTTTCAATAGGCCTCGACAACGCTTCGATCCCCTTGTTTCCCACTGCCTGGGATCGCCCTTGATCCCCAGCGCCCCTCACTCGGTTGTTGGGGGCCGGGGGCGACGAGTCAAGTCACCCGCGCGAAACGCATCTTAAAACGGCGTTCGACGCGGTCGGCGCCGTCTATTCTCGGTCCCAGCGAACGGAGCACAACGTCCGAAACCTCCCCCGCCCCACCAAGCCCACGGATCGCAATCCGTGGGTCGATCAACGTCACCGCCCCAGTACCCCTGGTCGAGTTTATTGTCTCAGAAAGTCCCGAAAAGTCGACTCTTGCGATGGTTGAGGGTACACCTGATCGAGCGGTAGACTTAGCCGGCGCCTGGAGAATCTCCCCGGTCATGCGCCACCGCTGATCACCACGGGGATGATCGAAGGCAACGCAGCATCGGGATCCCGAGCAACGAAACATCAGGAGAGCATCATGACCTCTAGAACATGTAACCGGTTCGGCGGCGTCATCCTGCCCGTCAGCCTTGCTTTGCTCCTGTCGGGGTGCGGCATGAGCGTCGGTTCGTCCGGCGGGAGTGGCGACGACGCCGATCGACAACGGGATGATGTCGGAGTCGACATCGTGTTGGTCGAGTTCGTGAACGAGACGACGCTGGCCGTGGAGACCGAGTTTTTCGCCACGAATGAGGCGCTGGACGATCCGGAGACCGAACTGTTCATCCCCCTGTATCATGTCACAACGGAGATTGGGTTGGCTGGGTTGGGAACGCTCGGGCCCGAGGGCGATGACGCGAGGGAGTATCCCTGCACGGCGAACCTCGTGCTCGGAACTACGGGCGGAAGTTTCAAGGACAACAATGTGGGAACTTTGGAGGGTACCGGCGTCCAGCGCATCCTAGAGGAAGGGAACGTGTTCAGTTGCGGAGCGACCGTCACCTTCACTTACTCCGAGGACGGTGACGATTTCACCGTTACCGTGGGTATTCGTTGACCGACGTCGATGCCAAACGTCGATCGCTGGCGGCGCTGTTCGCCGCCGTGGTTCTGTGCGCCTTTGTAACGGCGTTGGCGAACGACGATCCGCCCACCCTCGACGAGCTGGTCGCCGCGTATTTCAGCGAGTCGGACGCGGGGAAACGTGCCCAGCTCGTTGGCGAAATCGAACGGCTTGACGCCGTCACGATCGACGCCGTTCGAGACGCCATCGGCCGCGTCGATGTCTGGGATCCACGCGAAGCCGGCCCGGACACGCTGACGCTTCCGACCGTACCCCAAGATCCGACCCAGGTGTTGGTCCGCGTTCCGAAGGGCTACGCCACCGATCATCGCTACCCCCTCATCGTAGCCCTGCATGGCCAGGGCGGGCGGGCGGATCAGATCCTGCGATATTACGAGGGCTTGTTGGGCACCAGGGTCGACGAATTCATCATCGCTGCGCCGCAGGACTACAAGGGCTATCAGTTCTACTGCACGCCGCAGGAAGCGACCGAGCCCATCGAGCTGCTCGATACGCTACGCCGGCGGTATCGCATCGATACCAGCCGCATCTACCTGACCGGCTACTCCATGGGCGGCCACGGCTCGTTCATGACCGGGATTCTCTGCGCCGACGTCTATGCCGGGGTCATGCCCTTGGCCGGCACTTTTGTGGGCACCCCAACCGAGGAGTTGCGTTCACTGCTCCTGCCCAACCTGGCGGACACGCCCATGCTGCTGGTCTGGGGAGCGAACGATCAGCCGCCGCCGGGCGAGGGAATCGACCCGCGCGTGGTAGGTATCGCCGGTCCGAATCGCGTCGTGCGGCAAATGGCCGCTGAATCGGCGTTGCCATTGACCCCCATCGAACTGCCCGGCGTGGGTCACTTTGACGTGCGACCGCCAACTGACTCGCTGGCCGACTTTCTGAAGCTCGAGCGCCGAACCCACCTGAAAACCGTCTCGCATTGGTTTCGCTACCCCGTCCAGGGTCGCCGGGATTGGTTGCGCCTGCGAGCGTTCACCGGCCAACCGTGGGACGATCAGATGTTCACGGTCCGTGTGCAGCCCGACGGGGATCTGAGCGCAGAGATGCTCCGCCTTCTCAAACGTTGGCTCGGCCTCCTGAGCGGCACCATTGATGGACAACGCATCGAAATAAAGACCAAGCGTGTGCAAGAGTTGCAGGTACGCCTCTACGCCGGCATGGTGGATTTCACCAAGCCGATCCAGCTCTACTACCAGGGCAAGATCCGCCTGGACCGCGTGGTCGCGCCGCGTATCTCCTCCACCCTGCGCACCGCCTACGACGAGTGGGAGTTCCAGTACCTCCCCTACGCTCGGCTAACCCTAGCCCGGTCAGGCGAAGTTCGACAACACTGATCAGGCTTGGCCGTAGCTGTTAGCTCAACGAACGACGACCCCGCTGGTCGATGCCTTACCCACCGAGCCGCGACCGTGAGGGAGCGACTTTCGACGCCGGATAGGCTGGCTAATCGAGAATTTGCTAACTGGCCGACTCGGCGTCGGGATCGGGCACGTCCGGCGATTCGGGGAGCGGATCGCTGATGACGTATTCCTCGTTGAGCCAGCGTCCCAGATCGATGTCCCTGCATCGCTGGCAGCAGAACGGGCGATTGGTCGCTTGCTCAAGCTGTTCGACCTGGTGGTCGCGATGGCATGTTGGGCAGGTGAATTGAATCATTTGTCGGCGTCCCGACTGTCTTGCCTTGGTGGCTCTTTCAGGCGTCCGAGCCGGTGGACTTTCCCCCGTCGCTCTTGGCTTCCGTCGAGCTTGACTTGGAACTCGCCGAGCCGTCCGAGCCGGCCTTGGACTCGCTCTTCTTGTCCTTCTTGGTGTCCGACTTGTCCTTCTTGTCGCCCTTCTTGGCTTCGCTTTCCTTCTTGGCGCCGGCCTTGTAGCTCTCCGACCGGTAGTCGGTCTCGTAGAAACCGCTGCCCTTGAATATCACGGCCGCCCCGGTGCCGATTCGCCGAACGACCGGAGCCTTGTTATTGCACTGCTCGCAATCGGTCTTCAGCGTTCGTTTGGTCCTGGCGCTCATGGACTGGAAGACCTCGAAGACCCTCTCGCACTGCGTGCATTCATATTCATAGGTAGGCATGGGGCTTAAATCCTCACGCAGGTGAGCCCTTGGCTGGCGAGTCGGCCGGCGACTCGCTCTCCGCATCAGGTGCAGCCGCGGCGGACACAACAACCTTGGCTGCACGAATCACCCGATCGTGAAGCCGATAGCCCCTCTGCACTACACGCAGGACCGTACCCGGCGGATGTTGATCCGAGGGTTCCTGCATCATGGCTTCATGTATCACCGGATCGAACGGTACGTCTGCGGTGTCGATCGGCTCGACGTGAAAACCGGCGAGCGTTTTCAGGTAGTTCTGGTGCACCAGCCTCAGTCCACCGAGTATCGCCTCGGTATCGTCCGGCTGATGGTCGGATTCGAGAATGCGATCGATATCATCGATCACCACCAGCAGCCCACGAACCAGATCGGCGTTGGCGTAGCGAACGATCTCGGCTCGTTCGCTCTGAGCCCGTCGGGTAACATTCTGCAACTCAGCCTTGGCCCGCAGGAACCGGTCCTTGTAGTCTTCGGCGTCAGGCTCCAGACTGGCGGCGGGCTGTGTCGGGTCGCCACTCTGGTTTTCGGCGGTTTCGTCCGCGTCGCTCGCCGGTGGGTTCCCACCGAACTCGGACACCTCCGCCTGGTCCGGGATGTGTATCTTGCCGTCCTTCTTGGTCATGATTCGGCCTCGTCTCGGTCGCCCGAGAGATAGCTCACCACCTTATCAAAGAATCCCCTGGATTCCGGCATGACCGAACGATCTTCGGTCTCCGCAAAGCGGCGGAGCAAGTCCTGTTGCTCCTCGTTGAGCTTGCGGGGAATCTCAATCAGGATTTCCACCAATTGATCGCCCTTACGCCCGCTTTGCAAGCCGGGCAAGCCCTGATTTCGCAGCCGAAACAGCTGGCCGTGCTGCGTGCCCGCGGGGATGCGCAGCTCAACTCGCCCGTTCAGCGTCGGCACGTCGACCCCGCATCCCAGAGCAGCCTGCGTGAAACTCAACGGCATTCGACAGATCAGATCCTGATTGTTTCGCTCGAAGAGTTCATGGGCGGCGACGCTGACGTAGCAGTGCAGATCGCCGCGCCCCCCCCCGGGGGCAGCCTCGCCCTCGCCGCGGACTCGGATCACCTGACCGTCGTGAATGCCTGGCGGTATCTTGACGGTGACCACACGTTCCTTGGGGGCCAATCCTCGACCGCCACACTTGCGGCAGGGTGTTACCACGACCTCGCCGCGCCCGCTGCAGCTTGGACAGGCAGTAACCACCCGTCCGAAGAGCGCCCCGAGCCCGCCGGCCTGCTCAACCTGCCCGTACCCGTTGCACGTCGGACACGTCCGGCGCTTGGAACCGGGGGCCGCCCCGGTGCCTCCGCACGTATCACAGAAGTCGTTGCGTCGGAACTCCAGGGTGCGCTCGACGCCGGTCGCTACCTCGTCGAGGCTGATCTCGATGTTGGCCCGCAGGTCGGCCCCTCGGCTTCGGCGGCGCCCCCCGAAGCCGCCGCCCAGGATATCGCCGAACATCGAGAAAATGTCCTCGAACCCCATGCTGGAGAAGTCATGGAGACCGGCGCTGCCTCCCAGGCCCCGGTGGCCGAACTGATCGTAGCGCGTACGCCGCTCGGGATCGCTGAGCACCTCATACGCTTCCGCAGCCTCCTTGAACTTCGCTTCCGCGTCGGGATCTCCCTGATTGCGATCGGGATGGTGGCGAAGGGCTGCCTGTCGGTAGGCCTTCTTGATCGCGTCCGGCGAGGCCTCGCGTGAAACGGAGAGCACCTCGTAGTAGTCCCGCTTCTTTGTTGACATGACCCGCTGTGCAGTTCCGTCGCCTACGGCCGGGCGGGCGCAAAAGTGGGCGGACACGTGTCCGCCCACTCGCACTCGTTGGTCTCAGCTCTACTTATCGGATGGCGTTGGCAATGGCGACACTCTTGCCCTTCTCTTCCTTCAGGTCGGTGACCATCACCTCGGTGGTCAGCATCACGCCGGCCACGCTGGCAGCGTTTTCCAGGGCCACCCGGACGACTTTCGTCGGGTCGATGACGCCGGCCTTGTACAAATCCCCGAACTCGCCGGTCCGGGCGTCGTAGCCGTATCCGCCGGTCTTCGCCAAAATCTGCTCGATGACGACTTCGCCCTCCCCGCCCGTGTTGGCCACGATCTGGCAGGTCGGGGCCCGCAACGCCGCCGCGATGATGTCAAATCCGATCTTCTCGTCCCCGCGGGCCTTGTCTCGGGCCTTGATGACGTGCTCGATGGATCGCAGGAACGCCACCCCACCGCCGGGAACGACGCCCTCTTCAGCCGCGGCTCGCGTCGCATGAAACGCGTCGTCGACCAGATCCTTGCGCTCCTTGACCGCGATCTCGGTGGCTCCACCTACGCGAATCACCGCGACCCCACCGGTCAACTTGGCCAACCGCTCCTGCAATTTCTCGCGGTCGTAGTCGCTGGTGGTCTTCTCGATTTGGGCGCGGATTTGATCGCACCGGGCCTTGATGTCGCTCTTCTTGCCTCCGCCTTCGATGATGGTGGTGGTGTCCTTGTTGATGACCACCTTCTTGACCCGCCCCATATCGCTGAGGGTCAGGTTCTCGAGCTTGATGCCGAGATCCTCGCTGATGAGACGCCCGCCGGTGACGGTGGCAATGTCCTGAAGCATTTGCTTGCGACGATCACCGAATCCCGGAGCCTTGACCGCTGCACACTTGAGCACGCCGCGCAGCTTGTTGACCACCAGGGCGGCCAGGGCTTCGCCGTCCACGTCCTCGGCAATGACCAGCAGCGGCTTGCCCGCGGTGGCCACGCTTTCCAGCAGCGGGACGAACTCGCGCAGGCTGGAAATCTTCTTCTCATGGATCAGGATGCAGGCGTCCTCCAGGATGCACTCCATGGAGGCGGGATCGGTCATGAAGTAGGGCGAGACGAAACCCTTGTCGAACTGCATCCCTTCGACCACTTCCTTCTCGGTCTCCAGGCTCTTGCCCTCTTCGATCTCGACGACACCTTCGGTGCCCACGTCGTCCATCGCCCCCGCGAGCAACTTGCCGATCTCGGCGTCGCCGTTGGCGCTGATCGTGGCCACCTTGACCAGGTCTTCGGTAGAGCGAATCGGAGTGGATTGACTCTTGATCGCCTTGACCACGGTTTGGACCGCCGCTTCGATGCCGCGTTTAAGGGCCATCGGATTGGCCCCCGCGGTCACGTTGCGAAGCCCCTCACGGAAGATCGCCTCCGCCAGAATGGTCGCCGTGGTGGTGCCGTCGCCGACCACGTCGCTGGTCTTGGAGGCCACTTCGTTGATCATCTTGGCCCCCATGTTCTGGAACGGGTTGGGCAGCTCGACCTCTTTGCTCACGGTGACGCCGTCCTTGGTGATCCGCGGAGCCCCGAAAGACTTCTGCAGCAATACGTTGCGGCCGGTGGGCCCCAGAGTCACCTTGACCACGGCGGCCAGCTTGGACAACCCTTCCAGCATCTCCTGCCGGGCGTCCTGTTGGAACATCATCTGTTTAGGCATTTCTTACACTCCTCGGAACGTTCTAGTCCACCACGGCCAGGATGTCGCTCTCACGCAAGACTACATAATCGTCGCCATCGAGCTCCACTTCGGTTCCTGAGTACTTCCCATAGAAGACCTCGTCGCCGACCGAGACGTTCAACTCGCCGCGCTTGCCGTCGTCCAGCAACTTGCCGGGTCCAACGGCTATGACATGGCCGCGGGTCTGCTTCTCTTTGGCCGAATCGGGCAACACAATGCCCCCGGCGGTCATGGATTCGGGATCGGTTTGCTGAACCAGGACCCGATCGTCCAGGGGTCGAAACTTCAATTTTCTTCTGGTCGCTGTGGCTGTGGCCATCTTGTGTTATCTCCGTTATGATTCTTGTTCCGTTCACTTCTCGCTCTGTGTTTTTCCCGGCGGCCCGAAGCCAAATGACCGTTCCGGTCGCCCGAGAAACGTCCTAAGGGCATTGCTCGCTAGATTGAGAAGGATACCGATCTCCCAACAGTTTTTCGTCTGAGCTACAAGCTGAGAAGGCTTGGTGCCCGCTTTCAAGCCCGGTATTAAGTTCTCGAGAAAATCCGAATCCAAGAGGTTTTCCTCGATTTCTCGAAGCAGCCCGGTGATGAGGTCCATGAGCCATTCCGGTGCGGTAATCGTCGTGCCGTGCGCTCCCAAGCCCATCAAACATCCCCGGATACCCTCCACCTGGGCTATCAGATGCTCACGGCGAAGATCGTCAAGGATCATACTACCCGCCATCGTGGCTCTCTGGCACCGCCTCGACCTCGTCCACCAGATCAACGGTAGGCCTGTACCCCCCCCCGAGCGTCATGGGTCTGACCAATCCCTTAGCGGCGAGATAATCGAAGCAGCGTCGAGCTTGTGCATCATCGAGATCCAGGTCATTGGCGACCTTTCTCGCATCGACAATGATGCTCAGCCCACCTGTTTGATAGGCCCGATAGAACTCTCCCACAATGGCTTTGCGAGCCTCTGGATCGGTCATGAGGTTCCTATTCCATCAACCTTCCGCCCCCCCTACATCATATCCATATCACGCATTGGTGGCCGCCTCCGCGTAGTCCACCAGTTCAACCGTGGGCCCGTATCCGCCCGCGAGCGTCATGGCTCTAATGAAGCCTTTCGCCGTCGCGACTAGTAATCCATGTCCATATCACCCATGCCCTCGTCGGGCATTCCACCCTTGTCGTCGTCCGACTTGGGCTTCTCGGTGATGATGCAATCGGTACTCAAAAGAATGCGGGCCACGCTGCTCCCGTTCTCCAACGCGGTGCGGATCACCTTGGTGGGATCCAGCACGCCGTCCTTGAGCAGATCACCGTATTCCAGCGTGTCCGCGTTCAGACCAAATGCACCCGTCTTGGACAACACCTTGTGCAGCACCACGCCCGGATTCAGGCCCGCGTTCTCGGCAATCTGCCGCAACGGAGCGGACAACGCCTGGCGGACGATTTCCACACCGGACGCTTCGTCGCCCTTGGCTTTGACGTCGTCCAGGCATGACATGCAACGCACCAAGGCCACTCCCCCGCCGGCCACGATTCCCTCTTCCAGCGCTGCCCGCGTGGCGTGCAGGGCGTCCTCGATGCGGGCCTTCTTCTCCTTGAGTTCGGTCTCGGTGGCCGCCCCCACGTTGATCTGGGCGACGCCGCCGGCCAGCTTGGCCAACCGCTCCTGGAGCTTCTCACAATCGTAGTCGGAGGTGGTATTCTCTATCTCCGCACGAATCTGGCTGATTCGACCCTGAATCTCCTTGGTCGAGCCGGCGCCTTCAATCACCGTCGTGTCGTCGGCGTCGATGCGAATCTTCTTGGCCTGACCCAGGTCGCTCATGGACAGGCTCTCGAGGTCCACGCCCAGATCCTTCATGATGGCCTTGCCCCCGGTCAGGATGGCCAGGTCTTCGAGCATGGCCTTGCGCCGATCGCCGTAGCCCGGGGCCTTCACCCCGCAGACATTCAGGATGCCGCGGATCTTGTTGACCACCAAGGTGGCCAACACGTCGCTGTCGATGTCTTCGGCGATGATCAGGAGCGGACGCTTGGTCTTGGCGGCCTTTTCCAGCAGCGGAATCAGCTTCTGAACGCTGCTGATCTTCTCTTCGTGAATCAGCACGAAAGGCCGATCCAGAACGCACTCCATGGCGTCTTGGTTGGTCACAAAATGCGGGGACAGGTAGCCCCGGTCGAACTGCATGCCCTCGACCACGTCGATGGTGGTCTCAGCCGACTTGCCCTCTTCGACGGTGATGACCCCGTCCTTGCCCACCTTCTCGAAACAGTCAGCCAGGATCTTGCCGATGGCCTGATCGTTGTTCGCGCTGATCGCCGCCACGTTGACGATGTCATCGCGGCGGGTCACGCGGATAGGCTTGGACATGCTTTCCAGTGCCCCGACCACCTTGCGGACGGCCTTGTCGATCCCCCGATTGAGGGCGTTGGCGTCCGCACCGGCAGCCACGTTCTTGAGGCCCGTGGTGAAGATCGCCTCGGCCAGGACGGTGGCGGTCGTCGTGCCATCACCAGCCGTCTTGCTGGTCTTGCTCGCCGCTTCTTTGACGAGCTGGGCTCCCATGTTTTCGTACTTGTCCGCGAGCTCGACTTCTTCGGCGACGGTGACTCCGTCCTTGGTGACCGTGGGGCTTCCCCAGCCCTTGTCGATCACCGCCGTACGACCTCTCGGACCCAACGTCGCCTTGACCGCTCGGGAAAGCTTCTGAACGCCTATCTGAAGCGCTGCCCGGGCATCCTGTTCATAGGCCAACTGCTTGACCGCCATACTGCTCGTCTCCTTGGCTAACCACAACGCCGGATCAGGTTGAACGTAGCGGAGACTGCCTGCACCGCTACCCTCAGTCCCACTAGCAAGGGAAATGCCAGTCCAATCTCGGCGCCGCGATTGCCCTAAGTCGTTAGTTATCAGTAGCTTACGACGAACGCCCACCGCCGTGAACCCGCCCTGGCGCTGCCAGCTTGGCAGATGCAGGCCGGCCAGGTCCGGGAAGGTGCCAAATTGACAGTGAGGCTCGTGCCCGCCGTCGTCGCTGAGCAGCAAGAAAAAATGAAAAACCCCCACTTCGGGGTTGACATCGCTAGGGAAAACCGAGTACAAGAATGATTGCTAATCTGAGAGAGAGCGGTACCCGCCCGAGGTGGGCATCATTTTGGAGGAGGAACGGGATGGCTCTCTCTCGGCATATCGGCTTTTATATTTGCAAATCAGGTTTCCGGATCGCCTACGCGGCCGTGGCTGCATTGTTGATCGGCGCGTTCTGCGGATCAGCGATCGCTGACGTGCCCGACATTGGCGGGGTTCCCACAGAAACCGATACTGACGTCTTTGCCAGCTCGGAAGGGGACTGGGCGGCGGCGGTTCATTCGTATGCCTTTGTCGGCCTGGCCGACGGTGGCACCGATGTGCCGGTGGGGCTTCCCGTACCCACCGAAGGTCAAACGTTGTTTGCCTACGTACCCGACATGGATGACCTTGCCACCGCCTCGGTGGATCAGTTCCAGGTAGGTACTCCATTCGGCGATATGGTGTTCGTCGCCGGTCATAGCGAGACGATTCTGCCGTCGCCGGGTTTCGTCGAGGAAGATCGTCAGAACCCAAGCGGGACTCAGGTGAGCCTGCCAGCGCTGAGCGTCACCTATTTGTACAATGGCGACTTCTCGTTTGATGGCGGAGAGTTCTCCGTCCTTTACTTCCTGAGCGATGGGATCCCCGGACAGGTTCCAGCCACCATGCGTGGCGGTGCCAGTGTCACCGACGAGCAAGAAATACTCGGACCGATTCCCGAGCCGAGCACGTTGGCCGCCCTTTGTGTCGGCGCCCTGCTCGTCTCGCGCCTGCGACCCCGGCGCAACGCACGCTAGCAATCGCAGGCTCCCTCGCGCCGGCCGCGCCCCGGTTTCCGCCTTGTGGATCGGCCTCGCGAGTGGAAGAAAGAGGGCCAACTCGGGTGCGAACAAGAGTGACGGGGCTAGCGCAAACTCCGGGTCGCCCCAAGGAGTAGGCCGGCACTCGGTCGGGAACGATCGATGAGGCCGGCATGGTGCGATAGCCGGCGTGAGAATTGACGAACGGATGGGCGAGTAAAGCTCGTCCGGCGCGGTACGACCAATGTGCGACCTCGGTTGCCTTATCGGTCGCAAGGGGGGTACAGTAATGTTCAAGGGACGGATCCTAGTTGGCGCGTTGTTGGCTGGAGTAACCTTGGTAGGCGCATCCAGCGCCCGGGGCGGTATCTATCTCGGCGGAACGCCAATCCACACCGAGTATGACGCGTTCGTGGGGGAGGGGTTCCAGGCGGATGTCTATTCATTCGTCTATGCAGGATCGGAAGCGGAACTGCCCGATGACCCGCTCTTTGTTCCATTGGGCGAAAACGAAACCCTCATCGCCTACTTCATGATTAACACCGGCGAGACCGGCGATATCGATCTTCTTGGCCTGCTCAACCCCGCCGGCATCAACCCCTCGGCCGTCGGTATCAGCTCGCTTGCTCCCGACGGCTGGCTGCTGGAGGATCGGGTGAACCCCGTTCTCTTCGGGGGAACATACGAGATCGTGCAGTTTCAGTGGGATGAGGAATTCTCCGAACTACTTTCCCCGGGTGACTGGGCGGTCATGTTCTTCCGATTGACCGGCTTCTGGCAGCCGGTGGACGGGTTCGTCGGGCTGGGCAGTGACCTGGCTACCAACCTCATTCCCGGCCCGGGCGCCATTCCGGAGCCTGCCACACTGTCGCTACTGCTGATCGGTGTGGCGGCCGCTGTTCGCCGGTCAAGACGCTAGGCCGGCTGGGTTGAACAGGCGCTGACCCGTACGGGCCTGGGTCGACGGCGAACTTTGGCGAAGTCATACACGAACCCCCTCGCGGCGAGGGGGTTTTTCATGCGCCCCCGAGTGCGATTCCGCTTGCTACACCATGGCGTGGTGAATCGCTCGCTGCTGGCGGCTAAGCACCGGAGTCATTGGCCCGATTTATGCAATAGCGGGCCACGACCTGGGCCACGACCTCGTGACCCACGGGGGTCCAGTGTTGATCGTAGGTGTAGTAGATCTGCCGGCCGGCAGCGGCGGCCTGGCGAAGGGGCGGCGTCAGACTGATGAACTCGATGCCTTCCTCCTCGCACCATTGCTGGGCCACGGTCTCGTAGGCATCCATCCTATCAGGCAGGGATTCGAGAAACTGCTGTGGAGGAGGGAGCGAGTCCTTCGCCCGTAGGGCCGCAAACGCGTGGACCTTCTCGGCTGGCAGTCGATCGGCCACCAGCGGCAACACCACGTGAGCTTTGGTCGGGGCGTAGACCAACACCAACTCGGCCCCGGCGGCTACACACCGGGCGTTCATGTCTCGCAGTATCTCTGTAGTGGCCTTCCAACGTTTGCCGTTGACCAGCGATTCGGGATCCACGCAGAGACTGAGCAGTTGCTTGGGGGCGAACGCATAGTGCGGTCCCGATCCCTCAGCCGACACACTGAGCGGCAACCAGGAGAGCATTTCGAGCTCTTTCAGCTGGCGCTTAGCGCCGATGGGGGCGAACGCGCCGAGGATTAGATCATCGAGTTTCTGCCGCAAAGGAGACGACTTGAACAGTCGGTCCTTCCTCGATTCGGGCTTGCTCGTCACCTTCGCCGAACGCACGTCGTTGCCCTCATAAAGCAGGCAGAACACCGTCTTGGGGTGCAAGGCCAGCCCAACCTCCACCAGCGAGGCCAGGTAGTGCTGCGGCGCGTAGCCGGACATTCCCAGGTTGTAGACCGACAAGCCGCTCGCTTGTGACAGCTTGTCGGGCCAGCAATCCCCGTCCGTGACGCGTGATCCCTCGGCAAACGAATCGCCCAAGACGACCGCATCGTAGGCCTCCAGGT
>JADFPW010000399.1 GCA_022562105.1 Planctomycetota bacterium | reverse complement strand
TCAGATCACGGTCGATCCGCATACTGAACGCGAGTTGGAGGTGTTCGCCCAGTTGGGCAAAGGTGGCGACCTGGCCACCAGCGACCTGGAGGCCATATGCCGTATGGTCAGCCTGTGGCTGCGAAGTGGGGGGAGCCTATGGCACGTCATTCATCAGCTCAAGGGCATCGGTTCGAGCCTTCAGGTTCGTACCAAAGAGGGGAAGATCATGAGCCTCGGCGACGGGTTGGCCCGGGCGCTCGAGAAGTACGATCGAGCCAAGTGCAGCGTCGGGCTGAGCAATCTTCTGCTGGGCAAGTTCACCCTCGAGGAGCTTGCCAAACCCAGGCTTGGCGGAAACGGCAACGGGAGGAACGGGAAGCAATCGACCCGCCCTACCGGCGAGATCTCCTCCCGGCAGGTGGAATCCGCTACGAGGAATCCGCTCACCGGGGATCGAGCCGCTGCGGCCTCTCCATCGGTGGTGGACACGACCCCAAGCGAAATGGCCGGGGAAGGTCACGATGAACCAGTGCGCCACGGCTTTCAGGCCGTTCAGCCGTCCGCACCCACGGTGGGTGCGGACGGCCCGTATTTGCCGCTCGACGCCTACAAGATCGTGTGTCCCGAGTGCCAGTTCGCGCTACATTTTGTTGAAGGATGCAGAAAGTGTGAATCCTGTGGCTGGTCGCAGTGTTAAAATGAGCCTTCAGCTAGGGTTTCCAGGCGGATCGGTCGATCCAGCCTCGTTGGACCCCTCTCGCGGCCCCGTCAGGGCCGATGAAATGCTAGCATCCCGGCCAAAAAGGCTAAAGTGTTGGCCGGCGGCGACCGATCATCGAACTATGGCAGAAGGACCGCCCGCCGGGCAAGGTCCGTTGCCCCTGCGCCTTAGGTAGCTTGTCTATGGCGCAACCAGCGGTTAGTATTGCGGCCCGGCAAGATCCCCGCGACGAGCGGGCTTAGATTTGGCTTCTTTCCCCTCCGGAAAGCACCGAATCCGTCCTAGTGACGCTCGGTGCTTTCTTTTTTGTATGCCCCGTCCTGGATCAGTGCGACAAGAATAAATCGTCTGCCAGTTTAACATCGCCATTGCTTCATTGTGCACTGAGTGACCAATGGTGGGTACAAAGGGGGGCCACCGGTCCAGGTTCTCCCGCCGGTGGGGCGAGTTCCTGGGGCTTGGCGGGGGCTGTGCCCTGACCAGGGCGGGTGGTTGCCAACGGCGGTGGAGCTGGTATAGTGATGTGTTCTGCGCGGCGGGTGGTTGCCCGCCGTGGTACGATATTCGGCGTATGAGGAGCACCAGCGGTGGTTAGATTGAGACTGAAGCGGGGCGGTCGGCGTCACCGGCCGGCCTACCGGCTGGCGGCGGTGGATCAGCGAGCCAGCCGGGACGGGCGGGTAATCGAGGAGCTGGGCTCCTATGATCCGCTGGCGAAGGAGCAGGAGAAGCAACTCACGCTCAAGCGTGAGCGAATCGAGTATTGGTTGAGTGTGGGTGCCCAGCCGAGCGACACGGTGCGCAACATGCTCAAGCGAAATGGGATTTCCGGAGTCTAACGGGTGAGCAACCGCTCTTGTTGTCATGCGCATCGATGTCCTCACGCTGTTTCCCGAGATGTTCACCCCACTCGTGTCGACGAGTATTGTGGGCCGAGCGGTCCAGCGCGGACTCGTCGACATCGTTCGCACTAACTACCGAGACTATACGTCCGACTCACACCGCAGCGTGGATGACAAGCCGTTCGGGGGCGGTGGCGGCATGGTACTGATGTGTGAGCCGGTGTTCGCCGCAGTCGAAGCGGTCGCAGGCGACGGCGGACCCGAGCCGCTCAAGATTCTACTGACCCCCCAAGGACAACGGCTGGACCAATCGATGGTCGCCGAGTTGGCTGGCGAACCTCGTCTGCTGCTGTTGTGCGGGCACTACGAGGGGTTCGACGAGCGTATCAGAACCGAGTTGGCCGACCGTCAGATCTCGATCGGCGACTACGTGCTGTCGGGCGGCGAGCCGGCGGCGATGGTGCTGATCGACGCGATCGTGCGTCTGCTTCCGGGGGCCCTTGGTGACCAGAACGCTGCCCGAAACGACTCGTTCGCCGATGGGTTGCTGGAGTATCCGCACTACACTCGCCCGCGAGAGTTTCGCGGCCTGGCCGTACCCGAGGTGTTGCTTTCGGGCCATCACCGGGAGATCGAGACCTGGCGTCGGAGTCAGGCCCTAAGCCGAACGCAAGCCCGCAGGCCTGACCTGCTGGAGCAGAAGCGCGACCGGATGTCACGCACGATTACGGAGTAGCGAGAGCCGAGGCCCACGATCGACCGTGTGCCGGGCTGACCGAATACGACCGTGTTACATGATCCGCCCGTGGCGGTGTGTCGGAGTACCAGCGATGAGGCATGCATTGATTGAAATCGTCGAGAAGGCCCACATGAAAGACTCACCCCCGGAGTTCCATGTCGGCGACACGGTCGACGTACTGACGCGGATCATCGAGGGAGATCGCGAGCGCACGCAGATCTTCAACGGTGTGGTGATCGGACGCCGAGGCCAGGGGATCAATGAGACGTTTACCGTCCGGCGAATCGTGAACAACGAAGGGGTCGAGCGGATCTTCATGGTTCATTCGCCACGCATTGTGGACGTGGCCGTCAAGCGGCGAGGAAAGACGCGCCGGGCCAAGCTCTACTATCTGCGGGATCGAGTCGGCAAGGGACGCAAGCTGAAAGAGCTTCGCGTGTCCAAAGGCAAGAAGTCCGGGGCCAAGACCGGAGAGACGCCCAAGGGGGCGGCTGGCGCAGACAAGTCCGACGATGCCAAGAAACCGGAGGTTGTTGGAGTGTGAGCCTCGGTTCGAGGGGGGAGCGTTTGGCGGCTCGTTTCCTCAAGCGCCTGGGCTACCGGATCGTCGCCCGGAATTACCGCTGCCCGGCCGGCGAGATCGACATCGTCGCCGAAGACGACGACACCCTGGTCTTCACCGAAGTCAAATCCCGGCGGAGCGATGCGGCAGCCGACCCGGCAGTCAACGTCGATCGCCGCAAACGCGCCCAACTGATTCGGGTGGCTCGGTTCTACCTTCTCGATAAATCAGCTCACGATCGCCCCGCCCGGTTTGACGTCGTAGCCGTCGTGATACCGCAGCGCGGAAAGCCAGCCATCGAGCATTTCATAGACGCCTTTTCGCCCGGCACACGGATCTGATGGTGGGGATGATCGACACCCATGCCCACCTGACCTCCGAGCCGCTGCTGACGCGGATCGATGAGGTACTGGCTAACGCCCGGGCGGCGGGCGTCGAAGCCGTCGTCAGCGTCGCTACCGACGTCGCCGACACCGAGAAGGCTATCGCCCTGGCGCGTCGTGAACCCGACGTGTACGCCACCGCCGGCATTCATCCACACGAGGCCTCCAAAGTCGCCCCCGCCGATTGGCCGAAGCTCGAAACGCTTCTCGCCGATCCACACGTATTCGCCTTCGGTGAAATCGGGCTGGACTACCATTATGACTTCTCAGATCCTCCGACCCAGCGCCGCGTGTTCGTCCGACAACTGGAGTTGGCTACCGCTCGCGACCTGCCGGTCATCATCCATTGTCGCGAGGCTATGAGTGATACCGTCAGCCTGCTCGCCGACCACGGCTTCAACAACCGTCGCGTCGTATTCCACTGTTTCTCCGGCAGCGCGGACGAGGCTG
>JADFPW010000398.1 GCA_022562105.1 Planctomycetota bacterium | reverse complement strand
CGATCACCATCGGCCGGCCGACGAGCAGGCGTCAGACCCGATCTGCTCGGACGGAGAGGAGGTGTCCATGTCACGTGTTCTGGTGGTTGACGACCACAAGCTATGCCGCGAGGGCTTGCGGGCTAAGATCGACGCCGAGCTCGGGATGTCGGTGGTCGCCGAAGCGAGCGATGGGCAGGAGGCTATTACCCAGGCGCTCAAGCATAGGCCCGACATCGTCTTGATGGACATCGAGATGCCCGGGACAAGCTGCTTCGAGGCCACCCGGCGCATCCAGGAGATGCTGCCCGACACGCGGGTCATCATCCTGAGCGGGCACATGAACGACCACCACATCAAGGAGGCGGTCAGCGCCCAGGCGTGGGGATACGCCCTCAAGAACGGCGGGTTCGATGAGGTCAAACACGCCATTCGGGAGGTGCGAGCGGGTCGATTGCACTATGTCCCCGAGGTCATGGCCCGGGTCAGCATCAACAACGGCAAGCTCACCTTCCAAACCGAAGTCAAGACCCGCAGCGACACCTTGACCAATCGCGAGCGCGAGCTATGGACCTATCTGGCCCGCGGCATGAGCCTCAAGCAAGCCGGCGCCGCCATGCATATCACCTACAAGACGGCAGACAAACACAAAGTCAACTTGATGCGCAAGCTCGACATTCACGACCGAGTCGAACTGACCCGGCTGGCGATCCGTGAAGGCGTCGTGCAACCCTAGTGCTTCGTTACACGTCGGATGATGAATGGGGGGGTGCAAAGCCGGTGCCACTGGTGGCTTGCCCGCCAGTGCCCAACGCGCGGGCGCTCGAACACTGGTGGACAAGCCACCAGTGGCACCCATCATTCGACGAGCCACAGTACACCAGCAAGTCGCGGAGTATGGTCGGCCCCTAACTCGATGAACCGATCCAACGGAGAATCCCTATGACGGCAGCTCACGGCATCGCCCTGGTGTGCGCTCTTATCCTCAATGCCTCAGCCAATCTGCTGATCAAGTTCGGCATGAACAAGATCGACCAGGCCGGTGGGCTCCTCGCGGGCGGGGCGGTGGCCGGCCTGGTCCGCGCCGCGGGCTCGCCTCAACTGATCGCCGGAGGATTCTGTTTCGCCGCCAATCTGGTATTCTATGCCTATGCGCTGCAGAAAATGAAGATCAGTGTGGCCTATCCGATCATGGTCACCGCAGGTTTCGCCATTATTGTGATCGTGGCCGGCTGGCAATTGGGGGAACGGCTGACCGTCGTCCAGTGGACGGGCGTCGCCCTGATCCTCGTCGGCGTTTCCCTGGTCGCCTCCCACGCCGGCGCCCAACTCAAATAGGTGAGGCCACGCGCGGTCCATGCTCCGTGGGTAAGCGAGCCGCGAATGTCAGGTCGGCTATAATCCACTGCGCGATGGCCTCGAACTGACCGGTGGAGGTATGCGGTGGAGTTGGAACAACTTATCGAGGTGGCCGCCGGGCGCCGACCCGCAGACCTGGTGCTGCGAGGCGGGAATGTGGTCAACGTGCTATCGCACGAAGTCTACCCCGCTGACGTAGCCTTCGCCGGAGACGTCATCGCCGGTGTGGGTCACTACGAGGCCGAGGAGGAAGTCGATGTCAGCGGACAATATATCTGTCCCGGGTTCATCGACGCCCACGTCCACATCGAGTCGTCCATGCTCAGCGTTCCCGAGTTTGCCAAGACGGTGGTGGTCCACGGAACCACCGCGGTGGTCGCGGACCCGCACGAGATCGCCAACGTCACCGGCCTGGAGGGCATTCGGTACATACTTTCCACCAGCAAATACTGCCCGGTGCAGGTCTACATCATGCTCAGCTCCTGCGTACCCGCGTCGCACCTGGAGAGCGCCGGAGCCGAGCTGGACGCGGTCGATCTGCTGCCCCTCTTCTCCGATCCCTGGGTGTTGGGGTTGGCCGAGGTGATGAACTACGTCGGCGTAGTGGCCGGCGACGAAGATGTTCTCGACAAGCTCAAGATCGCCAGGCCTGGAGTGATCGACGGGCACGCCCCCGGACTCAGCGGGCGCGAGCTGTCCGCCTACGCTGCGGCAGGCATCGGCAGCGATCACGAATGTACCACCGCCGCCCAGGCTCATGAACGACTTCGCCTGGGCATGCACGTCATGATCCGCGAGGGTTCACAAGCCCGGAACCTGGACGCCCTGTTACCGCTGGTGACGGCCGAGAATGCCGACCGATTCATGTTCGTGACCGACGACAAGGACGTAACCGATCTGCTCAACGAAGGACAGATCGACTGCATGGTCAGGCGAGCCATCGCCGCCGGCTTGCCGCCGACGCGGGCGCTTCGCATGGCATCCTACAACGCCGCTCGCTACTTCGGTATGGACAAGGTTGGTGCAATCGCCCCCGGATTTCGGGCGTCGGTGGCCGTCCTGGAGGATCTGGAGACCTGTCGTATCTCCCGAGTCTATCAGGGAGGACGTTTGGTCGCCGTCGACGGAGCCTGCGTGGAGCTGCCCACCCCCCGTAAACATCCAGCCGTTCTGCGAAGCACGATCAACATCCATTGGCTGGAAGAGGAGCACTTTGCGGTGCGTACTAGCGGGGATGGACCCGCCAAGGTTCACATGATCGGGCTGATTGAAGATCAGATCAATACCCTGCGAACCATTGAGCAGTTGACCGTGGTAGACGGTCGGGTCCAGTGCGATCCGAGCCGCGATCTGCTCAAGCTGGCCGTCGTCGAGCGGCATCACGCCAGCGGGCACATCGGTCTGGGCTTCGTCCACGGCTTCGGTTTCACCGAGGGGGCGGTGGGGTCATCGGTTGCCCACGATGCACATAATCTCGTCATCGTAGGTACCAATGACGCGGACATTTACGCGGCGGCGGTGCATCTCGTGCGCATGCGCGGCGGTCTTTGTGTAGTTCGCGGCGGTCAGGTCATGGCGGATGTGCCGCTGCCCATCGCCGGACTGATGAGCGATGTTCCCGCCCAGGAGCTGAGCGCCGGATTGGACGCTCTGCACCGGGCGGCGCAGGAAATAGGCGGCACGCTGCGCCGACCGTTCATGGCCCTGTCGTTCTTGACCTTGTCCGTAATAGGGTCGCTCAAACTAACGGATCAAGGACTCATTGATGTCGAGCGTTTTGAGGCCATCGACCTTTTGGTGACTTGAATTCACCGGCGGCCGGGTGCCATGCTCACGCAAGCGTGGGCAAGGCACCCGGCCGTAGCTCACGTCCGGTCCGCGACGTTGCGTATGCGGGCTACCAACTCGGTGGCGGCGGCTTCGGTCTGGGCTTCGGCGATGATGCGGATGATCGGCTCGGTGTTGGAACGGCGGATCTGTACCCAACCTTCGGGCCAATCGATGCGCAGGCCGTCGGTGTCGTCGATCCGCTCGCTGCTGAACTCGTGGCGAACGGCGTCGAGGATGATCTCTGCACGGTCAGGGGCACAGGCGAACTTGGTCTTGACCATCGCGTAACTCGGCATGTCGGCGACAATTTGCGATAACGGACGACCCTCGTCGGCGAGCAGTTGCAGCGTCCAGGCCATCGCGACCAGCGAATCGCGAATGTAGACCACGCGCGGGTCGATCACCCCGCCGTTGCCCTCGCCGCCAATGACGCACTTGTGCGCTTTCATGGCTTCGACGACGTTGGCCTCACCGGTCGGCGTTCGATGAATCACGCACGATCCGCCCGCACG
>JADFPW010000397.1 GCA_022562105.1 Planctomycetota bacterium | reverse complement strand
GGGGATCAATCCCCCAGCTGGGGGCTCAAGCTCCCGGCTCAGGTAACGATCAGCCCGGCTCCCGGCCCGACTCCCGGAAACCCATTCCGCGAGAAAGTGCGAACGTCGGGCGCCGTTGCATGGAAAGCCATTCTACCGCTCGATATGTGCTTTCAGACGCTGCTTGTTCATCACGATCTGAATCTGCCGACCTCGCGCAAGCAGCCTGGTTCCATCATACGCTTCAAGCTCACAAACCACGCGGCGATCAGTGCGCTCGGTGAGCTCGGCTCGAACCCGGACGCGAGTACCCACCGCAGCGGGGCTGCGATGATCGACCGCAATGCGCGTCCCGATCCCTTCCTCGTCCTCTTCCAGGTAATCGACCAGCACTCGGCGGGCCGCCAGCTCCATGTGATGCACCATGGACCACGTCGAGTACACCCGATGCACGACGATACCGTCGAAGGCCGGGCACATGTCCTCGGTTACGACCACCTCGATCTGGCGAACAATCCCCGGCTCAAACGAGTCCTTCATGACTCGAAGTGTACCGACCGGCTCGCCGGGTGCCACTGGTGGCTTGCCCACCAGTGTGGCTCCACCTGACGGTTGCGGTTGGCCCACCAGTATTGCTGCGTGGAACGCTCCGTCATAGTATCCATGGCCTTGAGGCCGTCTACACAGACTTCGGACCCCTGACATGCCGGGTGTGCTCAGGCCATCTCGCCCACGGCACTGGTGGACAAGCCACCAGTGGCACCCGGCGATCATCGGCCCAGACGTGGAGTCATCGAGTCATGTTCGTCTCGCACCTTTCGTGTTGGGACTGTGGTCGGCAGATCCCGGCTGATCAGTTGGTCAATCTATGCACGTGCGGTAAGCCGCTACGTGTCGAATACGATCTCGATCGCGTTCGGGAGGCGGTCTCGCGCGACGAGTGGGCCAAGCGACCGCCCGGGCTGTGGCGGTATCGTGAGGTGCTCCCGCTGGCCGAATCCGAGCAGCCGGTGACGCTGGGCGAAGGGGCCACACCGTTGCTGCCGGCCCCCACGATCGCCGAACTGGTGGGTCTGGAACGCGTCTACATCAAAGACGAAGCCGTCAACCCGACGGGCTCGTTCAAGGCCCGAGGCATGACCGTGGCCGTCACCATGGCCCGCGTGTTGGGAGCCCGTTCGCTGGCCGTACCGTCCGCCGGAAACGCCGGAGGCGCGTTGGCGGCCTACGCGGCGGCGGCTGGACTGAGCGCTCACATCTTTATGCCCCACGATGTTCCACAGGCCAATCGCCTCGAGTGCGAATTGGCCGGCGCTGATGTCACATTGATCGACGGCCTGATAAATGACTGCGCCCGGGCGTTGGCCCAGCGTAAGGAAGCTGAAGGCTGGTTTGACGTATCCACGCTCAAGGAGCCCTACCGCGTGGAGGGCAAGAAGACGCTGGGTTATGAATTGGCCGAGCAGCTCGGATGGGCCCTGCCGGACGTCATCGTCTATCCCACCGGCGGGGGCACCGGTCTGATCGGCATGGCCAAAGCGTTCGACGAGATGGAAACGCTGGGTTGGATCGGGTCGCAACGCCCTCGGTTTGTGGTTGTCCAATCCACCGGGTGCGCCCCCATCGTGCGGGCCTTCGACGAGGGTCGAGAGTCGGCCGGCGTGTGGGAGAAAGCGAACACCGTCGCCGCCGGCCTGCGTGTCCCCGGGGCGATCGCCGACTTCGTCATTCTGCGGTGCTTGCGAGCCGGCGGCGGGACCGCGGTGGCGATCGCCGACGTTGAGCTGATTCGCGACGCTCGCGTCCTGTCCGCGGCCACCGGAATCTGTGCGTGCCCCGAGGGCGGGGCCTGCCTGTCGGCGGCCCGCAAGTTGACTCAATCCGGCTGGATCAAGCCGACCGAATCGGTGGTCCTGTTCAACACCGGTACGGGGCTCAAGTACGCCGAGGCGTTTGCCGCCTATCCTGCTTGAAGTGAACCCAAAACGGCGGAGCCTATCGCCCGCGCTAGAGAAGGCGATACCACCGACGCAGGCTCCACTCCAGGCAAAGCAGCCCGAGCAGTACCATGAGCACCCATCCCCGATCCCACAGCGGCATCACCGTCGATCTCGTGCGCGTCGATTCGTGGCGATCCGGGATCAGATCGATGATTTCGTCTGCGGTGGACAGCTCGAAGTAGCGGCCGCCGTCCGAAAGCTCAGCCAGCGTGTGAAGGGCCATGCGATCCATCCGCGGATCGACCATCTCCAGGTCGGAGCGCACTACACTAACGTAGCGGGTAGCGACTTCGGCGGGCTCTGAGGCTGGACCGGCGGGCGACGGCGCCGCCAATCGGAAAGCATAGCGCCCGGGTTCGGTGGGCGTGAAGCGTCCCTCGAACCATCCCGGTTCGCGCCCGGCGGGGAGGAGGGTTATGGTCTCGGTCTCTTCCGCCCAACGCACATCGACTGACACCTCGGTGTATTCAGCCGGTTTGTAGGTGCTGTCCAAGAGTCGGGCGGCGATGTGTATCTCGTCGCCCAGTGGGTACGTGTCGGCATCGGTAGTCAGGGTGATCCGGCCGCCGCCTGCTGCGAGCCGACCTTCGGCCAGGTGGCGAAGCATCTGCACCCAGAATCGATTGTAAAGATCGTCGCCATGTTCGCGCCATCGCCAGGTTCCGTCAAAGGCGAGCATGGCGCTTCGACCTGCCCCGGCGTATTGAACGGCCAGGAGAATATGGGAACCGAAGCGGTTGCCCATCTGTGGGTGTGTATGTCGCATCAAGACGCTGGCCGCCGGCTTCTCGTGCAAGACCGGAAAGTGCCAATAAACACCGCCTACCTCCCCCCAATCGAGCGGGCTCGATGAGGTTGTCGGCGAACCCCTGATTCCTTCACCGCGACGAAGGACGGGATGGTTGCGAGCTTCGTCCGGGATGGCGACCGCGAAGGCGTGGGTCTGGTAGTGTCCCAGATCGTTGAGCACCAGTTCAGCCTCGGGATCGGGAACCACCGGCAGGACGGCTACCAACGGCTGGGTCAGCGCGCTGCGGAAGAACATCGCCGCGAACGGTCGGCCGGCTGCGTAGATCAGCCCGCCCCCCTGCTCGATCACGAAGCGCTCGACCAAGGCGGCGAACGACGGCGTCAATCGTCGCGGATCCGGATCCAGCAGGACGAGGGCATGGTACTGGAACAGTTCTTCAGTGGTGGTCGGAAGATGATCGATGATGGTGTCGCCGTCGCGCACGGCGTCGATATCGGCGGACTGTAGCCAGCAGCTCACGTCTATGGTCTGGTCTCGAATGAGGAGTCGTGAGAGGTATCGGTAGTCACGACTCGGCCCACCGGCCACGAGGAGAACCCGTAGGGCTCCGTCCAACACTCGCACGCTGACTCCTGCATCGTTGTCGCTCGTGATAATCTCGTCGGAACTCGGCGGCACGTGGATGCGGAAGTGATATGTCCCCGGCCGACCGCGGTTGAGCGTGAACGTCAACTCTGTGGAGACCGCCCCGGGTGCCACTGGTGGCTTGTCCACCAGTGCAGAGACCCTGGCGGCCCCGTTCGCTACGTTTGCGATCGGCGAATCGAAGTCGATCGTTCGCCGTTCGACAATCCGCTCAACATCCGTGCCGACCGCCCCGTCTTCGGCAAACTCCTCGTAAAGGATGACCTCGAGCGTCGACGCGTCCATCCCTTGCCCTTCGCTGGTGCCGGTCACTGAA
>JADFPW010000396.1 GCA_022562105.1 Planctomycetota bacterium | reverse complement strand
CTCAGCCGCCCAGGTTGGGAGCCATTGCCCGAAGGTCAAACCCTGGTGAAATCCGTAGAGCCACCGGATGTGGTTCGGCGCATCGGCCAGCGAGATCCCGATCGAATCAAACAGCAATAAGGGCAAGAGCGGTAGAAACAACGCGGCAGCCACCACGCCGATCAGCCACCACTGGGAGCTAAGCGACAGCCCCCGGGCAGCCCGACGTTCAGTCAGAATCGGACGGGGAAGCGACAGCAACTCCATTGCATCCATAGCTGATTCCCGGGGGTCGTCGGGGCGCTGAACCGCGACTCCTGCCGACAGCCCTCGCTACTCGGGTCGCCTGCGCCCGCTGTGCAGATCCTGCGCATCCGAATCGAACCGGTCTCTACAAGTCCATGACGCCCCATTCGGCGACCGATAACCCACTAGACGTTATCGACTCCGGCGAGCACCGACTGCATGCCTGTCGGACCCATGGATTGCGATCCATGGGCTTGTGGGGGCATGGACGATTCGAGCATCGATAGGCCACGTATGGGTGATGTAGCAAGAATCTATCCGCCCAGCGTCAGAGGAGCGGTGTCTACACACCGCGTTGCCACCCGCGACGTGGGATTGGCGCTGTCGTTGGCGATCGCTGTGCCGTTGTTGTGTTGGGGCCTGACGAATCCGTAGCTCGATGAGACGGGATACAACGGAGCGTGGATGAGCTCCTGTGCCCGCAACACCCTGCACTACGGCCTGGCGGAGACCGGTCTGCTTCAGGTTCGCAACGACGGTAGGGCCGGCGTGGCGACCGTACTGGCGCTCGCGCTCAGTATCCCGCCGAAACCCGACCTGACCAGGGCGTTCCTGACCCCGGACCACACAGCTTCCGCCGAAACATGGACAGCGAACAAACGCCGGTCCAGGGTCTGAATCCAATCCTCGGCCGTATGAAGATGCATGCCCGAATCCATCCACACACAGACGCCGACGTGAGGCGAGTCGGTGAGGTCGATCAGCTCTCGCGCCTCCGGTGGCGACAGCAGAAAGCCACCGGACGCAACGATCAGCGCCAAGGACGCGTCACTACATTCCAGCGGACGGCGCAGGGCATTCAGCGACCAGGCTGTTGCATTCAAGGTGTCTTGATATGTCACGCTCACGCCCGGGCGATCGAGTGCAGCGACGCGCACGATCAGGGTGGCGCCTCCGATCCGATCCGTGCGGGTCAGCCATTCGGCGATCCGGTCCACCGCGTGACTTCGCCGCTGGGGATCGGGTTCGCCCAGGCCCGATCGGGCGTCGGGCTGCAGCATGACAGCCCGGACAGTCAATCCACGGTCCACCGCCCGCCGAGCCATCACCTCGAGTCGCTCGCACGCGGCCGCATCCGCCTCGCCACAGTGTTGCAGGATCACGGATGACCAGCCTCGATCCGCCGCCTGCCGACAACGATCATCCCATTGGGCCACCTCAATATCGATCGAAAGGGTGAGTGCGTCGATCATGGCATGTCCCCGCACACGTGCATTCGGTACGTAGCTCGTGTCAGTGTTGGGAGGCTACTTCGCTCGCCGGCACATCGGGGCCAGCGTCTTGAACAACTTGACCCGCTGCGGATCGTCCACGTCACGCGGGTCACACCGAAAGAGCTCCGGGCTGTTGGAACCCTGTCCGCGCACGCGGGTCAAGAGCTTTTCGATCTGCCTCATGCATTGGTCGGCCACGGGCAAGCTCCCGCCGTTGGCGGTGTTGAGCAGAACAACGTCGCTTTCCACAAGCCCGTGGTAGCTCGGTTGGAGCTGGATGCGCGTGGCCAGCTCATCGCCCAGCGGCGAATGCAGAAAACTGCGCCACGAGGAAGCGGTCATCGCCCGTCGTGGCTCACTGGCATCGTCATCGATCATCCCTTGCCCGTCAAAGAACATGCCGTAGATCTCGGTGGCGAACGCCGCCGTGTCGTCCAGAACCTCGCGCAACGCCCCGGCCGCCTCGTCGGCGGTCCGAAAAACCTCGCGCAGACTGATCGGAGCCGGCAGAACGAAGATCCGTTGATCGTAGGGGTAGGCATGACGAAGATGCGGATCGGCGTCTGCTTCGATCAAGACGCTTCCGTAGCGATCCGCACGATGGATTTCGGTCAGGGCTGTTGGTAGCACATCGAAGATTTCGTCGCACTCGTACGACAACCATCGAGCGCTGGCTACTCCGCAGGGCTCGGGGGACTTGCCGGTGGACTGCGGCGGGCGTTTGTCGCCGCGTTTGGCAGCCAAACGCAGGTAGTGAGGCGGTTTCTCGTACTCGCTGCGGATCAACTCCTGGATGAACACGCTCTTGCCGGACCGTCGCGGGCCGCTCACAAACGTCACCATCAAGCCCATGAGTTCGATCCTGGATCCGGGCGCAGCCTTGATGCACTTCCATAGGAATGACGACCCACGACTCCTGCCTGGCTCAGGCAGGAGCTGGTATGACGGACGATTTTTGTTGCGAGCACCTATCCACCCAGCCAATTATGGGACGCCGACGGAGGCCGGTCGTTGAGCCGCCCACATCGATTCGCACCCTCAACCCATTGTAGCACTCCAAGAACGCTACGGCGATTGGATCGCTCACCTTTTCCCGGGGCCTCCCCTGACCCGCTACCGCGGCACGGCCCGGTAAGCCCGTTGGAATAGTGGTCCCGGCGCGCCAGGAACGCCTTGCCGGCCCCGCCGACGGCGGGCGACTGGGTGGGCTGGGGCGACGGTGTCCGGCCCGCAAACCTGTCTGCGTGGGTACATGCACAGGCAGATCGGTCGTGCGGTCACGTGCTTCGACCGGCTGGTAAGCCCGGACGGCATTCGCCTTGGACCCATTGCCCATCCCGTCAAACACCTGGGCGTTTTAGGCAGACTCGGTCTCGCTGTGGACGTTCTCAGCTCGTCCAGCGTCCGCCCGGTCCAATGAATCCGCGTAGGATGAAGGCGGAAGGCGGAAGCATGAAGGCGGAAGGGGTCAAGGGGTCAGGAGTGGCACGGTCTGGTACTCCAGGCCGTGGGAACTGGGCGGAAGGACGAAGGAGGAAGTCAGAAGGCGGAACGATGGCGGGCAAGGGGGAAGGAGCTAGGATGAAGGCCCGGGACGAACGGTAACGGTAGACGTTGTTTAGAGTCATGTCGCACCGGTTTTCAACATGTGGCTCCGGTTTCTAACCGGTGGAGCCTGCCGAACGATTACCCGGGGCCGTTGGGGTTGAGGTTGGGGGCGGTGGGGCCGGTGAAGGCGGATTGGAAGGCGGCGTAGTCGTCCAGATCCAAATCCACGTCGTCGTCGAACGCGCCCGTGCTGATCAGCAGCGTCCCCGCGACGTTGGCGTGCACCGTCCCATAGTTCGGGAAGGATCCGTTGGCGGGGCTGTCGCCGGTGATCTCGAGCTGGCCCTCGATCATGAGCGCGCACTGCACGTTGAGGCTCCCGCTTACCGTTGGCAGCGGATCCAGACTGTAAACCTGCAGCCTCGGACCACATAGCTTAATAAAGATTTGTGCATGTAGATATCTTCAGAATCCTGTATGGGCAGAGTGTTTGAGGCGGCGCTGGGGGTCTGAGGCGACCGGAAGTGTCGGAGGCAAAGGTGGGTGGGGGTATCAGAGGCCCGTGGCTCGGCTCAGGTATCCGGGGCGGGTGGGGCACGGGCGTCGGTCAGCTACGCCGGGTATTGGGGGAAGCGCTGTGGCTCCGCTACCC
>JADFPW010000049.1 GCA_022562105.1 Planctomycetota bacterium | reverse complement strand
CGCCCGAGGGCTTGCTCAGCGGCGTCGTTGTGCACCGTGACTTCGCCGGCCACGACCACCAGGCCGGTGGTGACCAGCGTCTCGATTGCAGTACGAACCTGCGGATCGTGCAGGATGAGGCTGTCCAGGATGGCATCGGATATCTGGTCGGCCAGTTTGTCCGGATGTCCCATGGAGACCGATTCGGAGGTGAACAAATGTCGCTGCATGCCGTCAGTTGAAGCCACGTACTACTCCCTTCGGGTGTGGCACAGGTTTGCAACCTGTGGCCTTCACCGGTTGAACACCGGTGCCACAGCCGATCCTAGACTATCGCACATCATCGGGCAACCCCGCTGTCCGGTGGGCTGGAGTCGTACCTATGTGACCCGCCGAAGGCGGAGCGGATTCGGAATACGGTCTGAGTCGCAGATTTGTTAGCGGGCGGACGCCATGCGGCAAAAGGCCGGTCTCTCCCGGGTGCGGGTCGCGGTATCAATCCGTACCGCGAGCGTGCGCGAGCGGCCCTTGCCCGATGGGCGGCCACTCCCCGATAGGCGGGGGCCGCTCCCTGACGGAGGCGGTACTGACCATCCGCGTCCCGAGGCCCCGGGAAGTCCGTGGCCCACGCCGCGACCGCAGGAACTGGTCTACCCGCCCCCCATCAGCGGGTTGTTGATCATGTTGTCATACAGGCTCAAGGCCGCCGGACCTAGCAAGACTACGAAGACCGCAGGAAAAATGAAGAGCATCAGCGGGGCCATGAGCTTGACGGTCGTTTTCTGGGCCCGCTCTTCGGCGGCCTGCCTTCGTTTGGTGCGCAGGGCGTCGGCTTGGTTGCGAAGGGTAGCGGCGATGCTGGTGCCGAACTTTTCGGCCTGATTCACCAGGGCGACGAGGGATTGCACCTCCTGGACTCCGGAACGTCGAGCCATGTTGGCCAAGGCTTCGTGACGCGGTACGCCCATCTGGGTTTCGACGGTGGCAATCTGGAACTCTTCGCTCAGCACGGGATGGACATTGCGCATTTCATCGCCGACTCGCTGAATGGCTCCGTCCATGGCCAAGCCGGCCTCGACGGAGATGACCAGCAAGTCGAGGGAATCGGGCAGTCCGTTGCGTATGAGTTCGGCTCGCTTCCTGGCTGCCATCCAAAGCCAGATATTAGGGCCCATGAATCCGATCGCCGCACCGAAGACGGTGAACGCCAGCGTACCTTGCAGGCCACGCCCCTGGGCCCAGCTAGCGATCAATACGATCAGAGCCAGTCCTCCGCCCAGGATCGTCTTGCTGGCCAAGTACATGGCCGGGGCCCGCTCGCCGCGGAAACCCGCGGTGGACAGCTTGATTCGCAGGCCGGTCATCTCGCTGTCCGACTTGGGCATGACCGGCTTCATGGCCATCGGGGCCACCCGGTCCATCATCTTCTGGGCGACTGAGGTGTGTGCTTCCTTGCGCAGCGCCTCGGTCTCGTCGACGGCGGAGTGCCCCGCCATGCGACGCTTGATAACATCCTGCTCGTCGCCTCTTCCCGAGAGCAGGGAGTAGAGCACACCCGCGATACTGAGGACGACCAGAACGCCGACGCCGATGAGTTCCATAGCGATTCCCCTTTGGTCCTAGACCTTGATGTTGACGATCCAGCGGATCATGGCCAACCCCATGAGCTGCATTCCGATGGCGACGGCCAGCAGAATCTTCCCCCTCGGATCGTTGAAGAGCTGGGCAGCGTAGTCGGGGTTGAGCAGATTGACCGCCAGAAAGACGATAAAGGGAAGGGCGAACAACACCCACCCGGAGAGACGACCCTCGGCCGTCAGACCCCTGACCATGGCGAAGAGCTCGATGCGCTGACGAATCACCGAACTGATGTTATCGAGCACTTCCGCCAGATCACCACCGGTTTGGCGTTGGATCAACACCGCGGTAACGAAGAAACGGACGTCGAGCTGATCGACGCGGTCCGCCATGGCCAGCATGGCGTCCTCGATCTTGATTCCCAGGTTTTGCTCGTGGAATACGCGGCCGAACTCGGTCCCGATGGGATCCGGGAGCTGTTCGTGGATCAGTTGGATGGCGCTGGCCAGCGAGTGCCCGGCACGCAGGGCCTGGCTCATCATGGAGAAGACATCGGGAAGCTGCTCAGTGAGCTTGTTCATACGCCGCTTGCGCCGCATCGAGATCCACACGAGCGGAAGGAAGAAGGCCGCGGCAGCGCAGCCGATCGACGTCAACAGACTCGACTTGATCAGCAGGAGGCCCGCCAGCGCGATACTGGCCCCGGCGAACAGGTTCAGGATGGTGCGCGCAGCCGACCACGGGAGGTTGGCCTGGTCCAGGGTGACCTGCAGACGCGGAATGAAGCTCAGCTTGCCGATCAGGGCTTGCAGGCCCGTGGCGGCGTCCAATTCGGCTGCGGTATCGCGAAGCAGGGCGATGGTGGAGGGTTCTTTGGACCGGACTGGCCCTCCGGCGATTCCCTTCATTCGATCGACGATGCGCTTGCGATCGCCGGAACGTGTGTCGACCACGACCTGATACACGCCATAGGTTAACAGGATGGACCCCACCAGCAACACCACGATGAACGCGTAGCCGGTCCAGTCGTTCGTTTCAGCAAGCAGCATCAACATGTGACTACTCATATTCACGCCTTGGCGTCATGGGCCAGCAAGACTCGACGTTCGAACATAGACGGATCCAAATTGCATCCGGCGGCCTGCAACTGATCGAGAAACGAGGGGCGAATCCCGGTGGCGACGAAGTCCCCGATCGCCTTGCCGTCGGACGACATCCCCTTGCGCTCGAAAACGAAGATGTCCTGCATGGTGATGGTGTCCCCCTCCATTCCCTGCACTTCGGTGATCGTGGTGATCTTCCGGGGTCCGCCGGTGAGCCGCTGGGCTTGAATGATCAGTTGGATGGCGCTGGCGAACTGCTGCCGAATGGCCCGCAGCGGCAAATCGAAGCCGGCCATCATGACCATGGTTTCGACGCGCTGGACCGCATCCCGCGTGCTGTTGGCATGGATGGTGGTCAGCGAGCCATCGTGCCCGGTGTTCATCGCCTGAAGCATGTCCAAGGTCTCCGCCCCGCGACATTCGCCAACCACAATGCGATCCGGGCGCATCCGCAGACTGTTCCTCAGAAGATCGCGTATGGACACCTGTCCCTTTCCCTCGATGTTCGGCGGGCGCGATTCGAGCCGGACGATGTGCGGCTGCCGCAGGCGCAGCTCGGCCGCGTCTTCGATGGTGACGATGCGCTCGTTCGAGGGAATGAACGACGACAGGTTGTTGAGCAACGTCGTCTTTCCCGAGCCCGTGCCGCCCAGGATGATGATGTTCAGTCGGGCGATCACGCAGGCTTCCAGAAAGTCCCGCATTTCCGTCGTGCAGGACTGGTATTTGATGTAGTCGTCCCAGGTAAGCGGGTCGGCTCCGAACCGGCGAATGGAGACGCAGGCCCCGTCGATGGCCAGTGGGGGAATGATGGCGTTGACTCGGCTGCCGTCGGGCAAACGAGCATCGACCATGGGCGACGTCTCATCGCAGCGCCGGCCGACGGAGCTGACGATCTTGTCGATGATGTGCATCAGGTGGGCATTGTCGCGAAAGCGCACGTCGGTCTCTTCCAACACTCCGTTGCGTTCCACGAAAATCTTGCGCGGGGCGTTGATCAGGATATCACTGATCGTCTGATCAGCAAGCAGAACCTCCAGCGGACCGAGACCGAACGTTTCATCCAGCACCTCGTCGATCAGCCGCTTGCGCTCCGAGTAGCTCAGCAGCGAGTTCTCTTCCTCCTCACACAATTGAGCCACCACCTCGCGGACCTGTTCGCGCAAGCCTTCATCCTCGCTGCTGATGGCGGTCATGTCGAGCTTTTCGATCAGCTTGCGATGGATGCGCATCTTCATAGCGTTGAATTGGTCGAACTTCTCGTCGCTGACCTTGGCGGGGGCGGCTGGCGAGTCTTTGACGGCTTGAGGCGGTTTCGGCCTGGGCGCACCGGTCGCGGGTGGCGGTGTCACCGGGGCTTTGGGAAGCGTCGGTGGACGAGACTTGCCGAACAACTTGCAAACTCCCTTCTGGACTCCCCAGGCCGACCAAGCCTGGGAGTCTCGGTTCCTGGATTCGGCGAGCGCTGGGCTCGGCGCCCACACGCACGCGTCGGCGATCCCGACGGAGTCCGCCCGGAGCCGGCGACTTCCCCGGGGCGGGAGTTCCTAATCGGCGAATATCTTGCTCAGCAACCCGCCCGCTTGTTTGGAGCCGCCCTTTTCATCGGCTTCGCCGCCCTGGCCGTAAAGCCGAGCAGCCAAATCACGAATGGCGCAGCGAACTCTGGTTTTCGGACCATGAACGGCGAGGGGTTCGCCCAGATTGATGGCGGCGCTGACCGTAGGCCAGTCGTCCGGTATTCTGGCGAATTCCGGGATCTTCAGGGTGTCGGACACATCCTCCATGGTGAGCGTGCCTCTTTCCCGACTCACCCGGTTGCAGACCAGTTTCATGCGATCGATGTTGTAGCCCGCTTCACGCATCCCATCGATCATCCGGGACGTGTTCCGCACCAGGGGCACCAGGAGTTGCATGACCAGGAGGTTGACATCCGCCAGATCGACGACTGCTTTGGCGCCGGGATCGAAGCGGTTCGGCCCGTCGATCACCACGTACTCGTTCATTTCCAGAAGCGCCGATAGCACGCCGACGGTGTGAGCTGCGGTGATTCCGTCAGCGTCCGCAAACTGGTTCGGGCGCGCCAGAATCTTGATGCCGCTCTTGTGCTCGATCAGGGCCCGCTCGACGATTTGGGAATCGAGTTGTTCGGCCGACGCGCAGAGATCGGAGATGGTGTAGGCAGGATCGAGATCGAGAAAACTGGCGACATGCCCGAAGCGTAGATCCAAATCCACCAGGGTGACGCCGCCAGAGGCTAGGGTGCCCAACTCGACGGCCAGGTTGGTGGCCACGGTCGTCGCTCCCACGCCTCCTCCACACCCGATGGTGGTGATTAGTGTTCCCTGGGGAGCGTTATCCGCGGTCCGCTCGGCGGTCTTGGCGAACGCATCAGCCAGTACCTGCGGGTCGATGGGTTTGGTCAGAAACTCGCGGACGCCGTTGCGCATGGCGGTGAGAATCAAGCTGGAGTCGGCAGACTCACTGATGGCAAATACCGCCAGCTGAGGATGACTGGCGCAGACCGCGCCAGCCATGGCGAGAGTCAATTCAGGTTCGGGATCCAAATGGACCACCAGGGCATCGGCGGAATACTGCTCCACCGAATGGGCGATCAAGGCGGGCTCGTCGAGTTCGGCGATAATGCGCACGCCCTCGTTCTGCAGGAGCTGGCTACGCAGAACCGGGTGGTACTCCTCATCGGCGTTGAACAGAATGACACGGACCACACTGCTCATGACGGCCGAATCTCCCACGAGCGTCGCATCCCAACCTGGATGTTTTCGTCAGACGCAACGGGCGATGGACGTCGCCCCTCGCCGCCCTCGCTCAATCCCCACCCACAGCTAGCCATCAAATCCAGCCGGCACGACGCGGGGATCTGAATGCCCCCAAGGCCCGTGGATGCTCAGCAGCTCCGGGTAGGAGGGATAGACCCGAGCTTCGCTGCCCACAAGGGCGGCCTTACTATCGAGCCACCCACCCAGGTACGCATTTGAATCCGCGGAGTAAGCGCCCTCAATTCGTCCCAGGCCGTACAATTCGAAGTCGGTGGGCCTGGTGATTCCGCTGCCCAGCGGAGGCGATACTTGGTTGGGATTCATGGCGGTCACGATTTCGGGTGTGATCAGAATGACCAACTCGGTCTCGTTCCGCTGATATTGGACGCTACGGAACAGTGCCCCCAGGACGGGGATGTCTCCGATCCCGGGGATGCGCTTGGCGAAGGCCCGCACCTGATTGTCTAAGAGACCGGCGATGGCGAGGGTCTGGCCTGCTCCCACTTCCACAGTCGTTTCCGCCCGACGCAGACGCACCCCGGGAACGGCGAAGCCCTGGAGTTGCACTCCGCTGGAAAAATCGATTTCGCTGACCTCCGGAACAATGTGGAGGCGAATCATCTGGTGATCCAGGACCGTCGGCGTGAAAGTGAGGGACACGCCGAAGCTGCGATACTCGACCGTAATCTGATCCACGCCTTGTGGGACCGGAACCGGGAACTCGCCACCGGCCAGGAATCCGGCGGTCTCGCCACTCATGGCCACCAGATTGGGTTCGGCGAGCACGCGCAGCAGCGTGTTTTCCGCCATCGCCTGAAGGAATAGCTGCATCTGCAGATCCGGGAACCCCAACGACAATGGCACCGTCGGCGGAAGGGGAATCCCCTCCGAACCGGTCAGGAAGGGAATGGTCGATGTCGCCAACGCGTTCGCTGCGGCGCCAATGTTCTGAGAGGCGATGCCGCCGAGCTGGTTGACCACGAATCCGTCGCCGAAGCTTTCCCCGGCCAGGAATCCGTTGATGCCCAATTCGCGAGTCGCACTCCGACTGACTTCGGCGATGGTGACTCGGAGGAGTACCTGATGCTCGCCCGTAACGATGATGTGATTGGCAATGGAATCCTCGTCGGCGCCGTCGGGCAGGAAGAGGTTGACCACCTCGACAATCCGCCGGGCGGCCCGAGGTCCGCTCGCCGTGCCGCTCAACACGATCCGGCCACCGATGGTCTGGGCTTGGACGCTACCCTGAGGATCGGCTGCTCGGATGGCCTCGGACATGGCCTGATTCGACGTAATAAGTTGCACGCGTATCTGGCCGTCCGGAGGCACGAACAAGGCGGCCACTTCTTCCATCTGCTGCATGGCCTGCACGCTGCTGACCGTTCCGGTCAGCAATATGTTTCCCAGTACGCTTGAAGCCTTCACGTTGCTGGTCGGATCGATGTCCAACAGGGAAGCTTGCAACGCTTCGAGATCCAGCATCACCCGAACGTCGAAGACTTGCTGCTCATGGTCTTCCGACCAGAGAATGACCTGAGTGGTTCCGTAGCTCACGCCGGTAATGAGAATCTGACGTGGGCTAATGGACTGTACGAACGCGATCTGCGGGGAGATGGCCTGCACGCGCGTCACCGGCTTGCTGGTGTTGACCAGGAAACTCTTTTCGATGACCACCTCGATCGAGGTGACCACGCTGGTCAAGTCCACCACCTCGGACTGCAACCCCGAGTCAATGTCCGTCGGTGTCTTGCCCGAGCCGTTGGGTGACGGCTGCACTGCGATGGCCACCGCGGCCACGGCGGTCATGAAAACGGCCGCCGCTCCTGATGCACCTCGTCGCATGGTCGAAACCCGTGGACCTCGCCGGGCTACGGGAGCCGAACGCGTGGCCGTAAAAGCATGTTCTGACATTCTGGATCCTCCCTGAATGGTTGAGTCACTCCTTCGACGTTGAGTCGCCAACTTCCCTGCCCCCCTGGCCGCCACTCGTCGAGCCCGGTCGATCGGTTCCACCGAGTCCTCGGTCGCGGCGTGTGGCCAGAGTGCCGTGGCGAACCGACATGATGCTCTCACTCGTAGCCCCAGCCTGACCGCCGTCGGTTCGACCATTGGCCGTCCGAATGACGGTCATGGAGTTGGGATCTTTATAGGTCAGGCGATGAACGGAACTACCGTCGCCGGCCCGGACCGGTCCATTGAAGACAGCCACCACCCATTCCCTAGGCACCATAGGATCCATCTGATCCGATGCCAGTAGCAGGCCCGATGGTGTGGGCATCCGTGGCGCGGCACCGGGCTTGATGCTCTGGCCGGTTATCTGGGCTTCGGTGGCGGCTGCAAACTTGGACGTTCGCTCGTCATTTGGTCCACGCATCGCCAGGGTGAGCTTTCCCTTGCTCTGGGCCAGGTGAAGCCGGGGAACGTCCTCGACCTTGACGAGCAGCGTGACCGACTTGGCCTTGATCACCTTTTCGTCCGGCGTATCCAGCCACTGCCCCACACCGCCGACCTGAACGCGCTGCAGGATGACGTTGCTGACCGTTTGTTTGTGTCCGTTGATCTGGACCGACATCACCGCGATGACATCGACATAGTCCCCCGGTCGGAGGTTGTAGGCCACACCGCTCACTTCATCGATCTTGACCGCAACCGCCCGATAGCCTTCCTTGATACGCACCTGTAGCCCAGGCTTGGTTCCCTTGGGGCTGAGCATGGACGGCAGGATCGGGCTTCCCCAGGGGATGCCCTTGGACACCACTCGCCCGACCAGTTCGTCAATGGTCTTGAACGCGTCGGGGGGAACCAATGGCGTCACCGGCGTCTTCTTGACCAGCAGCATCTCGTCTCTCAATTCCGAGGTGGCATCGATGTCCGTATTGGCTACCACCACGGTGATCATCTCCAGTGGCTTGGCCGACCCTCGGGCACGCTGGATGGCGTCGAAGCTGAGCTTGATGGCCAGGAATCCGAACACGATTCCGATAATCAGTGGCAATAGCGTTTTGGCTTTCATGCTGACTCCCTCATGCACTCTGCGGGGAAATTGACTATCCCGGTTACTGAACCGGCACGGAACAACCGAAGGCACTCCGGGTCTCGACGGTCAGGCCCCTGCTGGTCCCATACGTCACCGGTATATCGGAACATTGTTGGGGCTAATCCGGTAACTTCAGCCGCCGGAATCCGGAATGAGATATAGGCAGTGGAGCGTGCCTGCCGGCCGCGCAAGTTCTGCGCGGGCGTCGGACGGCCAGTGAGAATCCGGCATGACACGCCCGTCCCCGACCACCGGGCGGAATGACCCATCGTCGAAAGCCGCAAGGGCCCGAGGCGTCCGACCCACGCCGGCCTCAGCCGGGGTTTACTCCCCCCCCCCCGACAGAGTGTCCTCCGGTCCCCACCACGCCAGGCGCAGCGGGACTGGAGAACATCGGGAGTCATCCAGATTCAGGGCCCGGCAGCGCCTTCCTCGCGCATCGAGCAGGAAACGCTGATGTCCCCGATGACCTCGCTGAAGAACCCGGGAAGCAGCGAGATGGCATCGTAGGTGGTCGAGATCACCACCGTGTTGATGGGATCGTCAGCCGTCGCCGGAGTGAATACCGTCGTATAGCTGCTAACCCCCGTCGGGGCCATCATCGTATCGACAATACCGAGCACGTCCGCTTCCGTGCTGGATTGCAGAATCCCCACACGACACCCCTCGCGGGCGGCGTTGGTCATCGTCTGGCGTACCATATAGACGTACCCATACTCCACAATCCCGAACAGAATGGTAAACAACATAGGGGCGACGAGGGCGAACTCCACCAACGCCGTCGCCCGACGTCTGAAACGTCGCCCGGATTCTTTCCCATTGTGCTTCATGGTTCAATCCACCTTTATACGAACTGTCCGCCCAGGACGATCAGCGTTCCGATAGTCAGCGGAACCCCATAGGGCAACAACTGCGACGAGTCACCGAAGCTCTTGGCCGACCCGTAGTCACTAAACGCCGTCTTTGGATTGGAAAACTTGAACATGATGATCTGGATATTCGCCCACGCCTTCTTGGCCCGGCCGGAACAGATGATCATCAGCACCGCCACGACACCACCTACCGCGACACCTACGGCAAACGAGTAGAGCGTCATCCACGGCCCCAACCAGGCCCCGATGGCCGCCATCAGCTTCACGTCGCCTGCCCCCATGGCATGCATGCACCACGGCAGGATCAGGACGCCGAATCCCACGAACATGCCCCCGAAGGCTGCCTGCACGCCCCCCCAACCGTTGAAGATCCCCTGGGCGACGAAGCCGGCCACCAGCAGCGCGGCGTTCAGCCAGTTGGGTACCCGCCGCTGCGAATAGTCGATCCACGACGCCCAGAGAATGCCGGGCACCAGCACCGCCCACACGGTGATCCAGAAAGGTTCCATGTCCATTGCTCCCTAACGTGTTGAAAGTGTCGTGTCGGATCCATCCCTATCGTCGCTCAACGCGTCTCGCGTCGCGACAAGTCGGGAATCCCCAGTGAAGTCGGTGCCTCGCTGCGCGTCGCCCAACGCCCGCCCGACACTGCCCCGTGGCGTCGGAGGCGACATGACCACGGCCACAAGAGCGCCGACAAAGAAGTGGGGGGCCGCCCACGCGGCGCCCCCCCCACCTTTCATCGACTCTCAAGCCCAATCTGGACGTCCGAAAGGACGCCGCTCGGGCTCGCCGCTAACCTACGGACCGGTTAGCTGGTGGGCACTGCAATAAGCGTATCGCTCAGACTGTCGAACATGCCCGAGACCGACCCGCCCAGCGTTGTAATCGCCCCGATGCACGCGACGATAATCAACGCCAGCATCACGGCATACTCGGTCGCTGTCGGTCCGTCTTCGCTCTTGAGAAACTGCTTGGCGCGCTTCACAAATGAACTCATACCCGTACTCCTTGTGTTGCCCGTGGACCGCGCTTGCGGTCCTAGGAGACTCGATACGCACCGTCGCACATCCGTACACGCGGCACCGTTTTGCAAATGACTCGAACCTCCTGGGGTCACGAGCTTCTTTCCCCACACATCCGTGAGCAGGGTAACCGTCGCCTCCTCGACCGGATCCGCTAAAGCAAACCCGGACGGCACTTCGATCGTACCGATCCAGCCTTTCGCCGTCGGCCCGCCGGTCGAAACTCAAGCGACACCATGTACATACGTAACGGGCGTGCGAAAAAGCAAATGGCGCGCTGACTTGGGTGCCTCTGGTGGCTCGTCCACCGGTGCCGCCGCGACCGGTAACCCAACGATAAGGACGCCGCCCGGGCTTGACCGCTAACCTACGGACCGGTTAGCTGGTGGGCACTGCAATAAGCGTATCGCTCAGACTGTCGAACATGCCCGAGACCGTGCCGCCCAGCACTGTAATCGCCCCGATGCACGCGACGATGATCAACGCCAGCATCACGGCGTACTCGGTCGCCGTCGGTCCGTCTTCGCTCTTGAGAAACTGCTTGGCTCGCTTCACAAATGAACTCATACCCGTACTCCTTGTGTTGCCCTTGGACCGCGCTTGCGGTCCGCGGTAACTCGGTTCGCACCGTCGCACATCCGTACACGCGGCACCGTTTTGGAGATGACTCGAACCTCCTGGGGTCACGAGCGTCTTTCCCCCACCCATCCTTGAGCAGGACCACCGCCGCCGGCTCGACCGGATCCGCTGAAGCAAACCCGGACGGAACGTCGATCGTGCTGATCCAGCCCTGGGCGTCGGCCCGCCGGCCGAAACTCAAGCGACACCATGTACATACGTAACGAGCGTGCGAAAAAGCAACTGGTACGCTGACCTGGGTGCCACTGGTGGCTCGCCCGCCAGCGCCGCCGCGACCGGTAACCCCACGACCTCAGAACCGTGGCCCTCGACCGGCCACGTCGGCGGTGGGGTTCCCGGACCATTGGCCGCCGGAGCTTGCAAAGATTTCTGGGTGCATGTTCCCCATGAGTCATGTTCCGCAGGATGAGCCATAGCCGGAGGTGCAGGGCGGGTCAGCCCCATGACAACTTGACAACCCATACTGGCGGCGGTTGGGATAGGGTTCAGGATCCCGGGGACCGAGAAGGTTATGCTGATCCTGATAGATGGAAACAACCTACTGCACGCCGCCCACGGTGAACTCGAAGAATACGATCTCGGACGAGTGCGTCTGTGCGATCGATTGGGACGTTGGGCGGCGCCCACCGCACACCAGGTCTTCGTCGTTTTCGACGGTCCGGATCCGCCCACCGGCATCCAGCAACAGATGCGAGCCGCCGGGCTGGAGGTCCGATTCAGCGGCCCGCGGAGCGCCGACGAACTCATCGAGGAAACCATCGAGCAATCGCAGTCCCCCGGTCGGCTATGGGTTGTTACCAGCGACCGGGCCATCCAATCCGTTGCCCGCCACCGGCGCTGCCGCTGCACGTCGTCCGCCGACTTTCTGATCCACCTCACCACTCCCGACCCGAAACCGGAGCCGAAGACGCCTCCCGCGCCTACACCGGGCGATGAACGGTCGAGAGAGAATGCCGATCACTGGCTGCGTACCTTCGGCTACGACCCCGCTGAGCCTGCGGACGATACCGACCTAATGACCTGACCCCGCTGCTAGTGGTGCTAATCGCCGGCTGGCTCCGGGATCACTATGAGTGGACGCATCAGTCCTGCATTCCCCTCTTGCTGGTCGGACGCGAACTGAATGAGTCGATCGAGCACCTCCTCCGTGGCGGGCTTGTCAGCCAACAATATGACGACTTGTTTCTGCAGGGCGACCGCCTCATCTCGCGAGCCGGTCTCGAACTTCGCCAATGCAAGCGTGTCGACGTACATCCAATTCTCACCATCGGTTATCGTGTCGCACCGTTCGGCGGCGGCCAGGGCCAGGGTGCTGAACTTGCCCTTGGTCTCGTCCGCGGTCAGTAGGTTCCAGGCAAACCCGTTCAACAGACCCTCATCATTCTCGCCGGCCTTCTCGACCACGTAGCGTCCGATCGCCTCGGCTGCTTTGAGATCCTTCTTGCAGTTGGCCAGGATGTCGAACTTGGTGACCAGGTGGCGGACCGTCTCGGGCTCAGCGGTGATGGCCAGATCGACAGCTTCGAGGGCCAGAGCCGTGCAACGCTCCGCACGCGGCGGGCTCGACAGCACACGAGCGAACCGAGCGAGGGCGGCGGGGTCCGTCTTGATCTTCTTAATGGTCTGCTCGGCCGACCTAATAGCATCGCTTTCCCGATCCATGGCTGCCAGCACACGGAACTGGGCGATCATCGAATCCACGTCGTCCGGCGCCAGCGTCAAGGCTCGCTCCACCGCCCGGAACGCCAGGTCATTGAAGCCGTGCTGGTCGTCGTCGGTCAATAGTTGCTGGGCGATGGAGGCAAGCGTTTCCGCCTTGTCGTTGGCGAGTTTCACGGCCTGGCGGGCGGCGGCCAATGCTTCTTCGGGCTTGTCCAAGTTGTTCGAAAGAACGCGGAACTTGGTCATGTGCGGGCTGGGGTCGGCGGGCTTGAGACTGATCCACTCGTCGGCCAGCGTAAGCCGCGTCTCGTGCTCGTCAGCGAACATGGCCTCCCGCATCTTGTCTTTGATCTCGAAGACCCTCTTGGCGATGGCGATGTCATAGGTGCCGCCGACAATCTCCTCGAGCACTTCGTCCAGCCCGTTCATGGGATGACCGATCCAGGCGACGCGGCCCGATTTGTCGATTACGAACGAGGTCGGAATACCGTTTTGCCCGGCCGCCTTCATCCACGCGTCGTAGGTCGTGGGGTCTTGTTCAAAAGCGACGGTGTAGTCCATCTTGTCGCCTTGGTCGGCCACGAACTTCTCGACGGTTTCCTGGGCGTTGTTGTCGTCGTGCTTGGTCATGCCGATGATGGTGACGCCCTTCTTGCCGAACTCGTGTTGCAGTTCGGTCAGATGCGGAATGCTCGCAATGCAAGGCCCACACCAAGTGGCCCAGAACTCCACCACGACGATCCGCTCGCCCTGCGCTTTCGCCAGATCCACCGGTTCGCCCTTGACCCACTTCAAGACGTCCAGCGCCGGGGCTGGGTCGCCGATGGACAACTCGCCTGCATCGACAGGCGTCATGCCCGCCAGAAGCCACAATACGCTCGTGCATAGGATTCCACGCTTCATCTTGATCGCTCCTTCTTGGTTCGCCCGCTGCGGACGCTGAACGCGAGGGTCGTACTCGCACCGGCCTTGGGAACCGGCTGGTCCGAAATCTCCGACCCGAATCATACCCGATCACCGTGGGCCAACGCCATCCCTCCACGGCGTGCCCGGCGGCGTAACGCCACCCGTGGGTCTATGGGTGTCTCAACATGGATACGCGATTCCCGAGCCAACGCTTGACAGCGACGAGCAGATCGGATATTTCCATCCCGGCATCTACGGTTGGTTTCCATGGAAAGGACGCCCGCGATGCACACATCGAATCCCAAGCCCGCCCACCGACCCCGAATCGTTGCGGCTGAAGCTATAACCTTTGATGATGTTCTGCTGATGCCCTGCCGATCCGCGGTGGTGCCCAGCCAAGTCGCCCTGCCCAGTCGCCTGACCTGCAGCATCGGCCTGAACATCCCCTTGATCTCCGCCCCGATGGACACGGTCACCGAATCGCGACTGGCTATCGCGCTGGCTCAGGAGGGCGGGCTGGGCGTGATTCACAAGAACCTGGGCATCGAGGATCAGTGCCGCGAGGTCCGCAAGGTCAAACGGTCCGAAAGCGGGGTCATCCACGATCCGGTCACGCTGCGACCCGACGACTCGCTCGACTGTGCCCGGAAGATCATGCAGTTGCACAATATCTCCGGCATCCCCATCACCGATCATCAGAACCACCTGGCGGGAATCCTCACCCGCCGCGATCTCAAGTTTCAGGAAGACACCGGGCTGGCCGTCCGCGATGTGATGACCGCCGACAAGCTGATCACCGCCGCACCCAACACCGGCCTCGACGACGCCGAACGCATCCTCAACCGGGCCAAGGTGGAGAAACTGCTGTTGGTTGATGGCGACAACAAGCTGACCGGGCTGATCACCATGCGAGACATCGAACGAGCCCGGGACTTTCCCGGCAGTTGCAAGGACGATCGAGGCCGACTGCGAGTCGGAGCAGCCGTCGGGGACCGTGACGACGAGCGCATCGCCGCACTGATCGCCGAGAGTGTGGACCTGATCGTGGTAGACACCGCCCACGGCCACACCGACAACGTGATCGATGCAGTCCGGCGGATCAAACGAGCCCACAAGGTCGAGGTGGTGGCGGGCAACATCGCCACCGCTGAGGCAGCTCGAGATCTGATCGAGGCTGGGGCCGACGCCCTCAAGGTGGGGATTGGTCCGGGTAGCATCTGCACGACGCGGGTGATTTCCGGTGTGGGGGTGCCGCAGTTGACCGCGGTAATGGATGTCTGCGAGGTGGCCAGGCCTGCGGGCGTACCGGTGATCGCCGACGGGGGCATCCGCCGCTCGGGCGACATCACCAAGGCGTTGGCCGCCGGGGCCAATTCGGTGATGCTCGGGTCACTATTTGCCGGCCTGGAAGAGTCCCCCGGGGAGACGGTCACCTGGAAGGGCCGCCGGTTCAAATCCTACCGGGGGATGGGCTCGGTCGAGGCCATGCGACGGGGATCGGCCGAGCGCTATCGCCAGGGTGACGAAGTGTCGAACGGCAAACTGGTCCCCGAAGGCGTGGAGGCCCGGGTGCCCTATCGAGGCCCCCTGGCTGATTTCGTGTTCCAATTGATTGGCGGGCTTCGGTCGGGCATGGGCTACTGCGGGGCACAGACGATTGACGCCCTGCAAGCCAATGCTACATTCTGTCGTGTCACTGCGGCCGGTATCACGGAATCGCACCCGCACGACGTGAGCATCACGAAAGAGTCACCGAATTATGCTACTGAATCGTCATCGTAAATGTAGCGGCCGGCGCCTCGCCGGCCGAGTCACCTCGAATCATGGATGGGCGGCACAGAGCGGGTGCCACTGGTGGCTTGCCCGCCAGTGCCCGATCCGCGGGCCCTCGAACACTGGTGGGCAAGCCACCAGTGGCACCCGTCATTTGATGAGCCACAGAACCCACGTCATCGCCACGATCATCCTGATCGGGCTCATCACCGGCTGTGCCCACTCGTCCAATCCGTGGAGGGACGACCTGCCGGCCACGGAAACGGCCACCACGGCCTCGGTTCAGGTCGCCCGGGCGGTGAGCGCGGCAGGAACACGGCCGGATCGAGGATTCGTGCATTTGACGATCACGCCTACCAGCGGAGCGGTGACCCACGGTCCCTCCTATTGGCCTGACCCGTTTGAGGACCGTGGCAGCGACGACGGTCAGTTTCGCTGGACAGGGGAGGACTACTGGGCGGCCTACTACGGGATCGGCTGCAACCTGGTCAACACCGTGTTGATGCCCCTTAGCGCCGTGTTGACCCACCCGGGCACGGTGATGGTCAGCGACGGCGTCTCCGAACGTCAATGGCTGGGGCAGTACCGCGACCCGGAGCGTCTGTCCAATCGGAAGACAGAGCCCGTCGCACCGGCACCATCGGAACTGTGAAACCGGCCACCGATTTCGTATGAGTCACCCGACCGCCGAGTCGCAGGCACCCGGATCCCCATCGCATACTCGATGCCCTGCCTGCGGCCAGACGCTCGATCAACTCGTCGAGGGGAAGTGCCCGCTGTGTGCGTTCCAGATTCAAGAGGCCCCGATCACCAGCGAGGACACCACCCCCTTCGCCCGGACATCCACGCCGGGTTGGGGCGCGTGGTGGACGATGTGCCGATGGACATATCCAGCCAGTAATGAGCGGTTGTCCTACTTGTCCCTGGTTCGGGTTTCGCCGGCGAGTAGACGTTTTGCCCGCAACGGTCTGCTTCTGTTTGCGCTGGCGGCGACCTGTCTGCAGTTGACGCACGCCGGCTGGCAGCGCGTCCTGGTGATCGGGCCGGATCATACCGATCGCCCAGCCGACACTCGCACAGCCGGTTGGTACGAGTTGAGCACGACCGGGCCGGAACAGAGAGCCTCGAACGATACCGGCCAGTCGTTCGCCATTCGCTGGAATCCAGCCATCACCCTCACCACGGCCACGGTGACGTTTCTTGTCGCCCTGTTGATCGGATGGTGGTGGCTTCGGTGGGTGGATTGGGGTGTCCAGCTGTCGCTCGGTCGTTCCCGCCGCGAGGAGGGCCGGCTGAGCTGTGCGCTGCGCTATAGCACGGCGTGGCTGGTGCCGGTGTGCATGCCGGTCCTGTTGATCCTGCTGCGCCCGCTGTGGTATTTGGACGAAGCCCGCGGTTGGGAACTGTTTCCGCCGACGATCGTCCTGTACCTGCCCGTCGTGATCGTGGCGGCCCTGGGGCTGATCCTCTGGTGGCTGTGGTTGATTCGCCTCTCGCTGACCGTGCCGTTGCAGGTCAGAACGCGCGTGCTGATCTGGTATACGTTGGCGGCGCCGGTGTTGGGGGTCGTGCT
>JADFPW010000395.1 GCA_022562105.1 Planctomycetota bacterium | reverse complement strand
AGGGCAGACCCTTGGACAGGCACCCGACCAGAACGGCCATGGCGATTTCGAGGCGCCCACCCCTACCACGCCTGAGCCGCGTCGATGCCGCTAGAATTTGGCTGCCGCTATCCATTTGCGCGCCGCCATGTGGTATGATATCCTCGGCGTCGGCCAAAGAATGGGCGAAGCCATCTCGGGTATCGGACGACTTGCATCGAACCGATTGCTGACCCCGTGGTTCGGGGACTTCGCAGGTAATACGGGGCCATCCGACTTCCCGCGTTCGTTACTTTGTGGCGATCGGCGAGGCGACGGTTGGGTGGATCCACTGGACGTCGGCTTCGTTCTGGAACCTATGCCAAGACGTCCCTGGCGGGGATTCGATTCTGGGGTTCGACTCGTTTGATACGGCGTTTCACGGATGCTTTGCGCCGCGCGAACTGAAGTGCGCGGCTCGTTGGCGGTTTCGGGATCAATTCCAGCTCGGTTTGAGGAATGCTCGTAGCGGTGGTTGCGGAACGGCGTTGTGCTTGAGGGTAGTCTGGAGGTTGGAGTGGTGAGATCATACGGGTCAGTGTGGGCTGTGGCGGCGGTCATTGCCCTGATCGCTTCGGTTGGAAGCGACGACGTTCACGGCGAGCTGCGGGATGAACCCGGGGGTTTGTTCAGCTCCGCGGACGAGAGTGCGGCGTCGCCCTCGGCGGTTGACCGCAGTGATTCGATGCTCGTTCGGTGGGATCGTGACGTGGCTAAGGAGCGACGGGGCAATCGCCAGCGTTTCGTGGTCAAGGATTTCCCGCTTGGACGCGACCTGCAAGTCGATCTCGACCTGAAGCCGTTTCGCGCGGTGGCGGAGGGCGCCCAGATTGTGCTCGGTCGTCGGCACGGGTGCGACGAGCCTATCGACTTCGACCCGGAATCCATTCTGTTCTTTCGCGGTGAGGTGGTCGGTCAGCCTCACTCGCACGTGTTCCTCGCCTTGAGCGACCATGAGTCCACCGGCCAGATCGTCCTGGGCGTGGGAGGCCGAGAATACCGCATTTCGTCACGGGGCGATGACGGCGCCACATTGGAGCCCGGTCTGATTTCGGTCTTTCCGACGAGCGGGGCGGCTGGATCGTCGCTCCCGGTTCCACTTTGCGGCGTCACCGCGGAGCCGGTGCAGTCATCCTCTGCCCGCGGGGCGACCGGACTGCCGAATCTACGTCACCTGGAATTGGCGGTGGAGACCGACTACGAGTTCTTCACCCTCTTCGGCGATGTCGAGGCTGCCACTACCTACGTCCTCGAGATGTACGGCCAGGTCAGCGACATTTACATGCGCGACGTCGATACGTGGGTGGAGATCGTCTTCGTGAGAATCTGGGACGATCCGGACGATCTGTTCAACGACCCCAGCCCGCTGAGCGGTTTTCGCCAGTACTGGAACGCGAACATGGGCGAGGTGAACCGCGACGCCGCCCAGTTGTTTTCCGGCCGGCGCGACTACCCCTTCGGCGGACAGGCATACCTCAGCTCCCTTTGCGGAGGCTTTGGGTACTCGGTCGTCGGTTACGCCGCCGGGTTCTTCCCCGATCCGACCAGGCCCAGCCCCTATCATTATGACATTTTCGTAACCGCCCACGAGATCGGCCACAACGCCGGCACCGGCCATACCCAGGATCCATCCAACTCCATCGACACGTGCGACGATCCCGAAACCGAAGCGCAGCGCGGGACGATCATGAGTTACTGTCAGCAGACCTGGAGCGGGGGAAACGCCAACCAGGATTTCTACTTCCACTCCATAATCCAGGCCAATATGGACGAGCACATCACCAGCGTCGATTGCGTCGTCGTGGATTGCAACATGAACAGTACGGCCGACGATATCGACATCGATATTGGCGACAGCCTCGACCTCAACGGCAACGGGATCCCCGACGAGTGCGAGGATTGCAACGAGAACGGAACGCTCGATGACCAGGACATCGACAGCGGCTCGAGCCAGGATCTCAACGGCAACGGCGTGCCCGACGAGTGTGAGCCGGATTGCAACGACAACAACGTGCCGGACGACATCGACATTCTCCTGGGGACCAGCGACGATCAGTTCGGCAACGATATCCCCGACGAATGCGAGGCGGACTGCAACGCAAACGGTATCTCCGACTACACGGAAATCCAGCAAGACATGACCCTGGACATCGACCGGAACACGATCCTGGATCAGTGCCAGGACTGCGACGGTGATGGAATCACCGACCTCGAGGCCCTGGACGGCGCCCACGGCATTTGGATCGCCAGCGGGCTTAAGGGGGGAACACCGGTGCGTCAGTTCTATGCCGATACCGGTGTGCAAACGGCGACCTCGTCCGGATCGGAGGTGGCCTTCGGGCAGGATGTGCTGGTGGTGGATGACGGTCGTGTTCTGGTGACAAGTGGCGACGATAGCCGGGTGATGGAGTTTGATCGCAGTGGTCAATTCGTGGGCAACCTGGTGCCCAGTGGAGAGGGCGGTTTGGTGTTTCCCACCGGTCTGGTGCTGGCTTCGGATGGTGTTTTGCTGGTGGCCAGTCGCGATACCAATAGTGTACTGGCGTACGACGTGCTGGACGGAACCCCGTTGGGGGCATTCGTCGAGGCTGACGCGGGCTGATTTGTCTCACCTTTCGGACTGACCTTCGGTCCCAATGGGAATCTGTTTGTCACCAGCGGCGATGGACAGGTGCTCGAGTTCGATGGCGCCTCCGGGGCGTTGGTAAACCTCTTCGTGTCGGCAGCGGACAATGGAGGCCTGGAACAACCGCGCGGGCTGACGTTCAAGAGCGACGGCAATCTCCTGGTGACCAGCTTCGGCACCGACGAAACGCTCGAATACCACGGATCGACCGGCCAGCCGTTGGGCAAATGGGCCCAAGCCGGGACCGACACCGTGCTGACCCAGATCAGTCCATGGGGCATTCGGGTAGGGCCCAACGGGAACGTGTTCATCTCGCGCACCGGTGAGGATTTCGGCAGCGAGGCTCACGATCCAGGGCAAAAATCCGACGAGGATTCGAATGTGGCGCTCCATTTGACAAGCGCCCAAGTGTACGAATTCGATGTCAGTAACGGGAACTTCATCCGTGCTTACGTTATGGGCCACGATCATGACTTGACCTTCGCCACCGGGTTCGCCTTCATTCCCGGCTGGGAGATTGATTGCAACCTCAACCTGCTGCCGGACGCTTGCGATATCGCGTCGGGGACCAGCGAAGACGTCGACGGCAATGGTACGCCCGACGAATGCGAGATCGATTGCAACGCCAATGGCGTCTTCGATCGGCTGGACATCATTCCGTTCGGAACCAGTATGGACTGCAACTTCAACCTGACGCCCGATGAGTGTGACATCGCCCAGGGCACCTCCTCGGACGAGAACGGCGATCTGATTCCCGACGAGTGTCAACCGCCTTGCGAGACCGATGCTGATTGCGACGATGGCGACGAATGCACGTCGGACGTCTGCGGCGACGCATTGCTATGCGAGCATGTGGCCGATCAGTGCCCGTGCGAAGGCGACGCCAACGGCGACGGCATGGTGGATCCGCTCGATACAGGATTCGTGTTAGCCCGTTTCGGCTGCCCGGTGGGAACCGGCGATCCCTTATGCGATGCCGCCGACCAGAACGGCGATGGCGTAGTGGATCCGCTGGACAGCGGTTTCGTCCTGGCCCGGTTCGGGGATTGCCTGTAGACCGTGGA
>JADFPW010000394.1 GCA_022562105.1 Planctomycetota bacterium | reverse complement strand
GAGGCTCATCGAGCCGCTGTGGCCGTCGTTGTCGTCGACGGTCAACGTGGCCGTAAACGTTCCACCCGTCTCGTAGGTGTAGCTCGAGGTCACACCACCGAAAGGCCCGGACCCATCGCCCGGATCCCAGGCGTAGGCGACGATGACACCGTCGCTGTCGCTGCTGGCCGAGGCGTCGAAGTCGACGGTCAGCGGGGCTTGGCCGGAGGTCGGTGTGGCGGTGAACGATGCCACCGGGTCCGCACCGGAGACGACCACGGTGATGGTCAGCGTAGTGCGCTGGCCCGCGTTGTCGATCACGGTGAGGGTGACGGTGTACTCCCCCGGCTCCGCGTAGCTGTGGGTTACCGAGGCCTCGGTCTCCAGCGGGCTGCCGTCACCGAAGTCCCACTCATAGCCGGTGACGGTGCCGTCCGAATCGTCACTGCCGGCCGCATCGAAGGAGAGTGCGATGCCCACTTGTCCCTGGAGGGTATCGCCTTGGGCGAGCGCTCCGTCATTGAGCACGGGTCTTGGGGCGACGTTGCCATCAATACCGGTCCCCCCCGTTGTAGTGGTCCCTGGGCAGCCGGTCAGGGCCAAGGGCGCCAGCAGGGCCAGCAAGAGTAGTGGCCGATTGATTGTCCACCGTCCGACTCGCAGCCCATTCCAAGCCGTCATCATCTATCCACCTCGTTCATGAACTCGATTGCGGTTCGCCTTGTTCACCAAGCTCGATCGTTGCCTTCGATGAGTCTGTGCGGGACAGAGTCCAGGCGACGAGTCCGCAAGCTGTCCGCGCCATTCTCCAGCCTATCCAAAACGATCATTTTCCGGCGACGAGAATCGTCAGAGCCGACGCAGGCGGTGTCCTTACCCCCAAAGGCTCCGCGTAATGAGCCGTTGGGCTCACTTCGCTTGAGACTCTGCTCGATTGTAGGCTCCCCCCGGTTTCAGGGCAAGCCGCCCGCCGCCCGCCTCTAATGGACGTCCAGGTCCTAAAATATCCCCGAACGGCCGGGCTCTTTAGGGTATGCCAGTCGGCCAGGCAAGTCGGTCAGTCGCTAGAATCTGTCCCCAATCCAATCATGCGACGATTCCGCGTTCGGGCGTGATTGGCGTAGCCCGGGCGGAGGCTGGTAGCGTTGGGACGAAAGCTGGTGGCTTTGGGACAGGCTCGATGATTAGGTGGTCGCGGGGGACAGCGTGAACCTGGAGCCACGCGTCTGGTCGATTATCGCCCGGCTGCGGATCGGCAGCGTGCCGGGCATCGATACGACGGTCCTTGAGAAGTGGGAGGACGACCGTGGATGGAACAACTGTCTCGATATGCTGCACTTGTCTCGAAACGGGCCATAGCGAACATAATCCTCGCTCCCGGCGGGCTCAGATCATGATGTGACTGGCGATGCAGCGCAGCGGTCCTCACGCTGTCCTTACCCGGCCCGCTTGACGTTTCGCCAGCTATGGAGTAGGATAAACGATGTTGAAAGTTGTTTTCGCAGTATCGCCTGTGCGTTTTTGGGGGGGGGCTTCCCGGGCAGAGTTTGCTTGCAACTCACGGCTCCCGGTTTGCGTCTTGTAGATGCTCCACGGATCGCGGTGTGTTAATCGGTTTCGCGACGGACTCATGCTGCGGGATGGATCCGGGGAGAAGTTTGGAGTGGAGTGAGGCATGTACCTATTTGCAGTTTCCAAGAGAAGCGAATCCGCATTTCGAACGCCGAATCTCGGTGTCTGCCTTCGATTCTTGACCGTGTTGTGCTGCGGGCTTCTGGTGCATCAGGAAACCGCAAGTGCCGACGTTGTGGCTTCGTATTCGTTTGACGACGGCTCAGCCTCTGACGGTTCGGGCAACGGTCACGATGGGATGAAGCAGGGTGCGCCACAAGTTGTGGCCGGCATCGAGGGCTCTGCCTTGCATTTTGACGGCCTAGCTGATGCCATCTCGATTCCGCACAGCGCGAGTTTTCCGTCCGATTCATTTACGCTGAGCGCTTGGGTACGGGTCTCGGCGACGCCGCGCGTCGATTCGATTGTTCTTCAGAAATACGCGGACGGAGTTGGTTATCGGCTTCGAATTGACGGCGAGAGTGGAGCCGTCGTCCTTGAAGCCAACGGCGTTAGCGTTCAGGCTCCCTTCCCGCTGTTCGCCAATGTGTGGACATTTGTTACCGGCAGCTACGACGGGTCTGACCTGGTTCTCGGTATCGATGGAACGACGGCAGCTTCGGCCTCGATCGTCGGGCTGGCGACGGCCAACACCGCGGACGTCTGGATCGCCTCTGACGCGGGAGTCGCCGACCACTTCCTGGGTGACATCGATGAGGTGGCCATCGACGACACGTCATGGGCGGATTCGGTGGTGTGCGCCAATGCCAAACTGGTATGGGACTCGGCCAACAACCTTTGCGCTTTCCCCTTCGTTGACGTGGCCGCCGATCTGGGAGTCGAAGACGCGGCCCATGTCGGATTCGGCGCCTGCCTGGTGGACATCGACCAGGACGGTTGGCTGGATCTCTACTTCGTCAACGGGAGCGACAATCCAATGACCCCCCAACCGGACGGCGAATGTGTCGACCCCGACGACCTACCGGACGAGTTTCCGTTCGTCAACATCAACTCGCTGTATATGAACAACGGTGACGGTACGTTCACCGAAAACGTCGCGGCCGAGTTCGGCCTCGATGATGGCTGGAACGCCATGCGCAATGTGTTCGGTGACTACGACAACGACGGCCTGAGGGACATGTTTTCGCACAACTTCCTCAGGAGCACGTTGTATCACGCCGTTTCCGGACCGGATCCGATGGTATACGAGGACTGGAATGACGAAACCGGTCTGCATATTTGCCTGAGGGACGGCACCGGCGCATCCTGGGTCGATCTCAACTTCGATGGGTGGCTCGATCTATACACGGTGGAATACAATTTCCACGTGCCGCCCGAGGAGGGCATCAGTTACCTGCACATCAGCAACGGTGACGGAACTTTCACGGAGGTCACCGCGGAAGCCGGCATCGATTTGCCCCAGAACGCCATGGGAGTCGCGTTCGCTGACTACGATAACGACGGTGACCAGGATGTGTTCGTGACCAACAGTTACCCCACTGTATCACGCCTCTACCGAAATGAGGGCGTCAACGAGAACGGCGTCCCACTGTTTATCGACGTGGCTGAAGAGGCCGGGGTAGCCCTTGACGATCAGGGTGGATTGGGTGTCGGCGTTGGATGGGGTGACTACAATAACGACGGCTACCTGGATATGCTCTTCTCTCGAACCGGCGATTCGCGTTTGTTTCGTAACGACGGCCCCGACGGCTCCGGCATCTGGCGATTCACGGACGTGACCGCCCAGGGCGGCTTCAATGTGGCCGGCGGCAATTTCTGGGGTGGCAACTTTGCCGATCTGGACAACGACGGCTGGCTGGACGTGATGTTGATGAACCGCTCCAACAGCTCGTCACCCAATCTCCTCTTCATGAACAACCGCGACGGAACCTGGCGCGAGGTGGCCGAGTTTCACGGCATGGACGTTTCTGATCTCCCCCAACTGGGTTTTGTGCCCGGGGATATCGATAACGACGGCGATTTGGACGTGGTATTGGTGACCCACACCACTGAGCCTAACGCATTGTTTCGCAACGACGGGCGGGGCAACAACTGGATTCAATTCCGCCTGAAGGGTACGATGAGCAACCGAGACGCCGTTGGTGCTCGCATCCCGTTGACCGCGACGCCCCAGCCCGGCGAACCCGGGTT
>JADFPW010000048.1 GCA_022562105.1 Planctomycetota bacterium | reverse complement strand
GAGTAGTGCGCTGCCCAAGGTGCTGCAGGAGATCTGCGGGCGAGCCCTGCTTGGATACGTGCTGGATGCCTGTCGCACCGCCGGCGCCCGGAAGCTCTACGTCATCGTGGGCAACGGCAAGGAAGCGGTCATGGAGCGTTTCGCGGCGGATCGAGACGTCGTTTGGGTCGAGCAGAAGATGCGCAAGGGGACCGCCCACGCGGTGTTGTGCTGCGAAGAGCATCTAGGCAAACAGTCGGGCCAAGTGCTGGTAGTGGCCGGCGATATGCCGCTGGTGCGTGGTGAGACGTTGCGAGCGCTGATCGACGAACATGCAATCACCGGGGATGCAGTCACCCTGGCGACGGCGGTGCTTGATGAGCCGAGCGGATACGGCCGCATCCTGCGCGACGACAGCGGCAAGCTGGCCGACATCGTCGAGCACCACGACTGCACGCCCCAGCAGCGAACGATTCGGGAGATCAACCCGAGCTACTACTGTTTTGATGCGGCTCGCATGTTCGGCCTTCTCCACCGGATCAAGGCGGACAATGCCAAGGGCGAGTACTACATCACCGATTCCGTGCGGATCGCCCATGAGAGTGGCCAAGGGGCGGGGGCGATTGCATCCGTGGCCCCGGAGGAGGCCATGGGGATTAACTCGCGGGCCGACCTGGCCAGGGTCGGGCGTTTGATGCAGACACGAATCCAAGGGGAGTGGATGGAACGTGGGGTGACGATTGTCGATCCGGGATGCACCTGGATCGAACACGGCGCTTCGATCGGTGTTGATTCGGTCATCTACCCGTTCAGCTTCGTGGAGTCCGGGGCGGTGGTCGAAGCCGGGCAGCGGGTGGGGCCCTCGGGGCACGTTCGCAAGCCCGATGGCGACGACCCCGCGAACCGCCGTCGAAACTCCAGCCCGGCGCAATCGGACAAGCGGGCCAAAGGTCAGACGTTGACTCAGGTAGACGGAGCGGGCTGATGGACAATGAGTTGCGGGTATTCAGCGGGACCGGCAACCCCCAATTGGCTCGGCGCATTTGCGAGCATCTAAACGTCGAGCCGGGCGGGGTGAGCATCGAGAGCTTCCCGGACGGGGAGACGTTCCTCACCGTACACGACGACGTTCGAGGCCGCGATTGCTTCGTGGTTCAGTCCACCTGCCCGCCGGTGAACGACAACCTGATGGAGCTGCTGATCTTCATCGACTGCCTCCGGAGAGCGTCGGCCAGGCGTATCACCGCGGTAATCCCTTATTTCGGGTACGCCCGGCAGGATCGCAAGACGGAAGGCCGCACGCCGATCACCGCCAAGCTGGTGGCCAACATGATCACCGCGGCCGGGGCCGACCGGGTGCTGACCATGAACCTGCACGCCGATCAGATTCCGGCGTTTTTCGACATTCCGGTGGACCACCTGACCGCTACACCGGTGATTTGCGAGCACTTTCGCAGTCTGAAGCTGGATATGAGCAAAACGGTGCTCGTTTCTCCGGACGTGGGGAACATCAAGACGGCCAACACCTTCGCCAACCTGTTGGGAGGCGAGTTGGCCATCGTCGACAAGCGGCGGGTCAGCGGCAGCCAATCTGATGCCCGGGCGATCATCGGCGACGTGCAGGGCAAAGACGTCCTGATGTTCGACGACATGATTACCACGGCCGGCACGGTGACCGAGGCGGTCAAGCTGGTTCGAGACCATGGGGCGCGGGATGTCTATGTGGGAGTGACTCATGCGGTCCTGGCCGAGAGCGCCTTTGCCCGGCTCGAGGAGGCATCGCTGGCCCAACTGTGCGTGACCGATACGATTCCTCTCACCGATGACGCCCGAGCCCGTTTGTCTACTGTGCATGTCCTATCGGTGGCCGATCTTTTGGGCGAAGCGATTGGACGAATTCACCGACACGAATCGATCAGCGCCCTGTTCAAGTAGCCGGGGGTTGTGTGTAGAGCGAAGAGACTTTGGAACGAGAGTAGTTGACTGATGGAAGCGACGATAATCCAAGCGAAACGACGTACCCAGTCGGGAACCAGAGTGTCTCGCCGGGAACGTGAGGAGGGATTGATCCCCAGCATTATCTACGGCCATGGCGAGGAGCCCGAGTCCGTATCCCTGCCCCAGAAAGAGGTGCTGAGTGAGCTGGCCCACGGGTCGCGAGTGCTCGAGGTGAACATCGAAGGCCAGAAGTCACAGTACCTGATCAAGGCGGTGCAGTACGACTACCTGGGCACCTACCCGATCCATCTGGATCTGATGCGGGTGGACGCGGACGAGAAGGTCAAGGTCAGTGTGGGGCTGGAGCTGCGCGGGGAGCCCAAGGGGCTTTCCGAAGGCGGGATCCTGGAACAGCGATTGGCTTCGATTGACGTCGAATGCCTGGTCGGTCAGATCCCCGAGACACTCCATCCCGGGGTTTCCCATCTGGAGCTGGGCGATTCGCTGACCGTCGCCGACATCGAGTGGCCCCCAGGCGTGGTGCCCTTGATCGATGGGGACGAGAAGGTGGCCACCGTCCGGGCGCCGGCCGCTGAGGTCGAAGTCGAGGAAGAGGCCGAGGCAGACAAGGCCGAGCCGGAAGTGATCGGTAAGCCCAAGGAGGAGTCTGCGGAAGACTCGAAGGAATAACCGGGTATTTTGCAGAGGCGACCGCGGTGAAAGTGATCGTCGGACTGGGCAATCCCGGAAGTCGATACGCCAAGACGCGCCACAACGTGGGTTTTAGGGTGATAGATCGTTTGGCGGACATGTGGCAGATCGGAATGGATCGTGAGAAGTTCCATGCCTGGTACGGCCACGGGGTGATCGACGGCGAGTCGGTCGCCTTGCTCAAGCCGACCACGTTTATGAATCGCAGCGGCCAGGCCGTCGCCGCCGCCGGGCGGTTTCATCAGTTGACCGAATCCGATTTGCTGGTGATTAGCGACGACGTCGCCTTGCCCTGTGGGCGGATTCGGCTGAGGCCCGGCGGGTCGGCCGGGGGGCACAACGGATTGCAGGATGTCATCGATCGGATGGGCAGCGATGGATTTGCCCGCCTGCGAGTGGGGGTGGACGCCCCGATGGGCGATCAGGTGAGTTACGTACTCTCACCGTTCGCCCCGGATGAGAGACCGATCATGGATCGCGCCGTGGAGCGGGCGGCCCAAGCCGTGGCCTGTTGGATGGCCGACGGCATGGATCGGGCCATGAACCGCTTCAACGCGAGCGAGGAGGTATAACCTTGAGGCAGTATGAAGGAATGTTCCTGTTTGACGCCGCCACCGTGACCAGTGAGGCGGAAGCCAAGGAAGAGGTGCATCGCCTCCTCGACCGATCCGAGGCCGAGATCGTCGTGTGCCGGAAGTGGGAGGAGCGAAGGCTGGCCTACGAGATCAAGAAGTGCAAGCGCGGGCTGTACATGCTGGCCTTTTTTCGGGTCGCACCCGACAAAGTGCGTGGCTTGGAGCGGGACGCCCGGCTTTCGGAAAAGGTGTTGCGCCTGCTTGTGCTCCGGGCCGAATGGGTGACCGAGGATCGAATACAGGAGATGCTGCCCGAGCGTTTGCAAACGCCGGCGCCGACACCAGCGCCGACGGAGTCCGCCGGAAAACCGACGAACGACGGGGACGCCAAGGCGAGCGCCCCGGAGAGTCCCGACGTGACGGCGCCAGCGCCCGAGGCAGTGACCAGTCCGCAAGAGGGCGTCGAACTCAATGTGGCCCGGACGTCGTCGGAGAGCGACGCCGCAGCAGAACCGACATCAACGGAATAGGCCCCGGTGTCGGATGGAGGTGATTGACCATGGCCAATTTCAACAGAGTCATCCTGGCGGGGAACCTCACTCGGGATCCCGAGCTGTCCTACACGCCGGCCAACACGGCGGTTTGCAAGTTCGGACTGGCCATCAACCGGCAGTGGACGGACAAGCAGTCCAACGAACGCCGCCACGAAACGACGTTTGTCGATTTGACTGCATTCGGGCGTCAGGGTGAGGTGATTAACCAGTACCTGCGCAAGGGGCGCCCTATCCTGATCGAGGGACGCCTTCAGTTTAGTCAATGGACCACTACAGACGGCCAGAAACGAAGTAAACTGGCCGTGGTCGCGGAGCGATTCCAGTTCATCGATAGCCGGCAGGACGGCGGAGGAGAAGCCGGTGGCTCCGGCGCCGGTGAGCAGGCCCCGCCCGTGTCGGAGGCCGGTCAGGCGAGCCCACCCGCTCCAGGCGAGCCGCCTGGTCCGCCTCCGAACGCGGAGGTGCCGTTCTAGTGCGAGGTGGTGAGTCGAATGAAGAATGGCGGGTACCAAGCGGGTGCCACTGGTGGCTTGCCCACCAGTGCCCAATGGGTGGGCGCTCGAGCACTGGTGGTCAAGCCACCAGTGGCACCCATCGTTCGAGGTGCAACGAAGCACCCCGTGCACACCCAGCCTGAAATCTGGTAGGATCAAGACATGAAGCTATTGCTCAAACAGGATATTGCCAAGCTGGGAATCGTGGGGGACGTGGTGGATGTGTCCGCCGGCTACGGCCGCAACTACCTGCTGCCTCAGAAAATGGCCATGGCCCCGACCGAAGCCAACATGAAGCGTCTGGCCGAGATGCGCAAGCACGCCGAGGAGAAACAACGCCTGGCCCGCGAAGCCATGAAACGCGAGGCCGAAAAGCTCGCCGACGTGGAAGTGACCATCACCGCGGCGGCCAATGAGGACGGAGTGCTCTACGGCTCGGTGGGCCGCAAAGAGATCGCAGCGGCCTTGCACGACGACGGACATCGTGTCGAGGCGGATCAGGTCGTGTTGGAGCATCCCCTTCGCCAACTGGATAGCGTCATGGTCGAGGTCCGGTTCACCGACGAAATCCGGGCTCAGGTCAAGGTGTGGGTGGTCCGACCCAAGGCCGATGATGAGGACGCGGCCGAGAGCGGACCGGACGACTCGAAGTAACCCCCTGCACGGAGGCGGGAGCAATGACCACGGTGGCCAGCGGCAGGCCGAACAGCGGCACCGATCTGATGGATCGAGTGCCGCCCCAGAGTCTCGAGGCGGAGATGAGCCTGCTGGGCTCGATGCTCCTGAACCGAGACGCGATCGGCGAGGTGATCAACATCATCGCCCCCCATGAGGTCGATTGGTTCTACCGACCCGATCACCGCATCATCTTCGATCTGCTCATCCAGCTGTACGACAAACAATCGCCGGTCGATCTGGTCGTGGTCCGCGAGGCGTTGGCCCAACAGAACCAGTTGGAAGAGGTCGGCGGCGTCGCCTATCTGGTCGAACTGGCCGAGAGCGTCCCCACCTGGGTCAACGCCAATCACTATGCTCAATTGGTCCGTGACAAGGGGATTCTGCGCGACCTGATTCGGTGTTGCGGGCAGATCACCGACTCAGCCTACCATGCTGCCGAAGATGCCAACGACATCCTCGACAAGGCCGAGCAATCGCTATTCGACGTCACCGAACGGCGGGTCACCGGGCAGCCGGTCCCGGTGCGCGAACTGGTTGAGGAGGCCGCCCGGCAACTCGAGTCGCGCGACCAGATGCACGTCACCGGCCTGGAGACCGGTTTTGCCGAACTCGACGATTTGACCTCGGGCTTGCAAGCCGGGGATCTGATCATCGTGGCGGGCCGGCCCTCAATGGGTAAGACCGCGTTCGGCCTGAACGTCGCCGAACACATCGCGGTAACGAACGAGAAACCCGCGGTGTTTTTCTCCATGGAAATGAGCCGCCAACAAGTCGTGCAGCGCCTGCTTTGCAGTCGTGCACGGGTCGATTCCCAGCGCTTTCGCAAGCGAATGTGCAGCGAGGAGGAGATCAAGCACCTCCTGGACGCGTGCGCGATCATGGAAACGGCCCCATTGTACATCGACGATACGCCCGGCATGACCATCATGGAGCTACGTGCCAAGGTGCGCCGCCTGCGACAGTTGCACCGAATCGAAGTCGTCTTCGTCGATTACATGCAGCTCATGCACCAGCCGCGAGCCGAGAGCAGGCAACAGGAAATCGCCACCATCAGTCGCGGCCTCAAGTCATTGGGGCGTGAGTTGAACATTCCCATCGTCGCCATGGCCCAGTTGAATCGCATGGCGGAAGGTCGGTCGGATCATCGGCCCCGCATGGGCGACTTGCGCGAATCGGGGGCCATCGAGCAGGACGCCGACGTCATCATACTCATCCACCGCGAGGAGTACTACAAGCCGCAGGTGCCCGAGGTGCAGGGAGTGGCCGAGCTGAACATCGCCAAGCAGCGCAACGGCCCGACGGCCAACATCAAGCTCCACTTCAACAGGCAGCTCACCCGGTTCGACAACCTGTCGCACGCTCCCGAGCCGGGCGAACCGGTGCCGTACGATCAAGACGCGCCGTTCTAGTGCGGTGTTGCATTAGCAGCGCTGTTTTTAGTAACCGAGCCGCGACCGTGAGGGAGCGGTTTTTCTGTTTCCCTCCCTCACGGTCGGGGCTCGGATCAGATGCCATCAGCATGAATCACGACACTAGCAGCCAAGCTACGGACGTGCTTACCACTCAACATCCGGCGATTTTGGCGGACTTGGGAATCAGTTCCCGTGGCCCTGGCCCATCAATTCCGATTCCAGGGCGGCAACGGCCTGGCGCCTTCGCGCTTCGAGCAGGCGGCGGCACTCCGGGGTCAGGTCGGACGCGCGCAACAGAATCGCGTATTCGTAGTCGCCTCGGTCGGATCGCAGACGGATGGTGGCCACATAGGGATCATCCACTCGCTGCACATCAGCCGGCGGACGCGGCGGGGTACCTGTCGAGTGGAAGGTGACGCCATCGGCCGCCACTCGGTATGCCAAGCCCGTCGTATCCGCGATGGCGTCGAGGGCATGGATTGCCGTGCTTCGTTCGGCAATCAGGGTCAGGTTGTCGCGCGTCTGACGGGGAAGCGAGGCGATGACCCCGGGGGCGAGTTGAATGGATACCCCGACCTGTCGGCCCAACTCGCGCAGCACGTCCACCAGAGGTTGATTGCGGTGGTGAAGGCTGACCACGGACTCCAGTTGACGGCGCAGTTGATCGGTCACATCCAGCACGACGATTTCCACGCCGGATGGATACCAGGTCCAGCCGATGGCCCGGCAAGCCAGCTCCAATACCTCGTCGCCCCGCCCGGCCCCGACGCGTTGAATGGAGGCCCGTAACTCCGTCCACGTATCATTCCCCGAAACGCGGAACTGCAGCCGCGTGCGTAGCTCCTCCAGGCGCTCCGGCGCCTGGGACCACCGGGCGTCGTGCAACATGAACAACGTGTCCAACTCCGGCCAGGTGAGTCGCCGTCCGACGCGCCGGGCGGCATCGGTAGGATCCACTGCGATCCCTCGGCCGACGTTCTGATAGCTCAACGCCAAATGGGCGAACAGTTCCTCGAGTCCCGAGCGCAGGGCGATTCCGGGCATGGCCACGCTGATGACGGTTTCGGATCCATGCGGCAGGAGGGCCAGCGTCGCCGGGCTGATGCTGATTTCCACGCCGGTTTGCTCGGCGATCAGGCGAAATGCGTCCACCACGGTAACGTCGATCAGTTCCAGCTCCACCGACTGATCGAGGGCTTGCTCGACCACGTTGCGAATGTCCGGCGTTTGGCCGACCGCCGGCCCCACGGCCCAGGCGAGCAGCACCAGATACTTCATCATCGTCTCGACTCCCGCTGGGGCGACCGATTTCGCGGCCGATTGTTGTCGTTCTCATCCGTATGGGCGTTCGCCCCGGTCCTACGCCGAGTCAAAGCCCACACGCCCCAGGTCATACACCACCACCAGCGACGTAGGCTATGATCATCGGTCCCGATCGTTCCTCGGCCGTCTGCGACTCCTGCGGCGTGGCGACCAACGGACCACCGTGCGAGAAACGTATACCCCCAGCGCGCCTTGGCGGCCCGACGACCACGAAGGGCACCGCGTTCCTCGGAGGTGTCGGCTGACTTTGCGGCCAATCAAGAGCCATCCGGGTGACTAGGATGCCCAACACTGCGGCTGCAGCCAGCCCGGCAAACCGGCGAATCAGCCGTCCGTGTCGGCGTTTCCGCAGTTCCCGCCGCCAGCGATCACCTACCTGCATGCCGAACCGCTCCCAATCCAGTGGGGGCGCCTCAGTCAGGGATTGAAGGTGACCATCAATCGTCGTGTAGCTCTTGAGGCACGCGCCGAGTTCGGGACTAGCCTCCAACCGGCGCTCAAAGGCCCGTCGCTCCGTATCGTCGAGCTGACCGTCCAGATAGCAACTGGCCAGGAACTCGGGATCGGACGAATCAATTGGATCGATCTGGGTCATCGTTCTTGATGCACGGCCTCGTAGGATGCCGACTACACGAACTCACTCAGCGACTCGCGCAACGCCTTGCGCGCCTGGAACACGTTCCATTTCACCAGGTCCACACTGCATTCCATGATCTCGGCGACCTCCTTTTGCGGCCGGCGCTCGATGGAAAACAGCACCAACGCCAACCGTTGCTTCTCGGGCAGCTCGTCGAGGGCGATCTCGATGGCCCGTTGCAGCTCACCCGCCTCACTCGAACTGGACGGGTCGTCCGGCGTCGAGCCGACCGGTCGCCCCGACTCGTGGCCGACCGCATCAACCCCAAACTCCTCGGGCTCGCCCACCACCCGCAATCGTTTCTGCGACCGACGCTGGTTCAGCGACAAATTGCACACGATCCGCATCAGCCAGGGGCCGAACCGTTGACGGTCCTGAAGCTGCTCGAGACTCCGAAATGCGCGAATAAACGCGTCCTGAGCGATGTCCGCCGCGGTGTGGGAATCGCCCAACATGCGGTACGCCAGGGCTACGGCTCGGCGCTGATATCGTCGCACCAGCTCGTCGAATGCGTCCGACGCCCCGCCCAGAGCGGCGTCCACCAGACCACCCTCATCGCCGTCCGCTTCGCACACCCCGTTCTCGACGCTCCCTGGATTAGACACCAACCGTGTCCCGTCGTTAGTTCCCCGCTACCCTTGGATTCGCGCCCCAGTACGTTGCTTTTGCGGACCAAGGTGCCGAACGATTCGGAGTCGCCTGTCCCACGTGTGGCACCGGTTTGTAACCGGTGGTTCTGGGCTCCACCGGTTACAAACCGGTGCCACATCAGTCCGTGGGTCTGATCCGTGCCCCTCATCCCCGCAGCGACTCGACGCAGCGGACGAACGCATCTCCTCGAACTTCGTAGTTGGCGAACTGGTCGTAGCTCGGAGCTGCCGGCGAAAAGAGCACCGTGTCACCGTCACCGGCAGTCTGGCTGGCGAGTTTGACCGCCTCGGCCAGATCAGCCGCCGTTTGGATGGATCTCCGGCTGAACGCGAGGTTCGGTTGCTTGTCGCATCCCTGGCGAAGAATGGTCGCCCATTCTGGGCCGCAGCTCCCTGTGCAAACGACGGCCCGAGCGCGGGCCAGGAGCGTATCGACCAGATTCTGAACGTCCAACCCCGGCTTGGCCTGACCACCGACGATAGCCACCACCGGCTTGTCAATCGCCAGCAGCGCCGTGGTCGTCGCCACCGGCGACGTCGCTTTCGAGTCGTTGAGGTAATCGACTCCGCGGATCCGGGTGACCCATTCCAGTCGGTGCGGTAGTCCTTCAAACTCGCTCAGCGCCGCGTCCGCGATGTCGGCGGGAACGCCGAGCAGGCCCGCCACTGCGGCCGCACCCTCCGCATTGCGCTGATTGTGTTTCCCGGGTACCAGGAGCTTGCGTTCCCGCTGTGGGAGGGTGGTCAGATGCAGCTTCGCCCCGGTGCCGCCAACGATCCGGCGCACGCGGCTGACGATGTCGGGCTCGTCCGCCATGCACACGACGGCCGGCTGGCGACCGTCGGGCTGCGCTGCATTCCTGCCTGCCTGGGCTCGCAACAGATCCAGCTTCGCGTCAACGTAGCGCTGCATACTGCCATGGCGGGCCAGGTGGTTAGGCGACAAACCGGTCAAGACGGCTATCTCCGGATACCAGTCCTCAACAGCCAGGTCTTCCAACTGGAAACTCGATAGCTCGAGCACGACCAGATCATCGGCAGATAGGGTGGCGCATTTCTCCAACAGTGACGTCCCGATGTTGCCGCCGAGCAGGCATGTACGAAATGACGGCTCGCTGCGATCCAGGGCGGCCACACAGATGGCGTGAATCATGGCACAGACCGTGCTCTTGCCGGCTGAGCCGGTGACCCCCACGATACGCCCCTGGCACCGCTCGATGAACAGATTCATCTCGCTGGTCCACGGGATCCCCAGCTCCCTCGCCTGGTGGACAAACGGCGAACTCCGCTTATCCACCGCCGGGCTCACTACCAGCAGATCCGCCCCGGACAGGTCGCTCTCACGATGGCCGCCCAGATGCAGTCGGACCGGCAAATCGGCAATCGCTCGGCACGAATCAGCCAGCGAGTCCGCCGAAGCGCGGTCGGTGACGGTCACCTCCGCCCCCAACCCCACCAGCCAGCGAATGACCGCCAGGTTGCCGCCAAACGAGCCCAACCCCATCACCACCACGCGACGCCCCGCCCAGGACCAGTCCCGGGTCGCAACGGCTGATGAAATCGTGAACGACGCCGACATGCTCCGATTGTATGATCGCCCCGATGGAGTGTCGCCTCGGTCGAACGGCTGGAATCTGGCGCTTGTCGCACGGCGCCACCGGCATAGAATTGCCGCAACAGGAGCGACGTATATGCACCGGGCACCATTGGAGTTCGACATCGGAAGCAAGCTGGACTCACTCGTGCTGGCCATGGTGGACAGCTATCAGGGTGAGCCGTCCACTCAGCACATCGACCGAGCCGTCCTGCCCTCCAAAGCAGAGACCGCCGAGCTGATCGACCGCTTGCTCGAGCTGATGTACCCCGGCTTCATCGGGCGACAGAACCTGACCGCCCACAACGTGGCCTACCACGTGGGTGAGCTACTGCCGCGCATCGGCTGGCTGGCATTCCGCCAGATTCACAAATGCTTCTGCTACATGGCCGAGCAGGACTCGCCGGGCACCCCGCGCGACGAATGTCGCACCCAAGCCGAGGAGCTCACTGTCAAGTTCCTCGAAGGCTTACCCGCCGTGCGCGAGTTGCTGGCCGGCGACGTGCAAGCCGCCCTGGACGGAGACCCCGCCGCCCTCAACAAGGACGAGATCATCCTCGCCTATCCCGGGCTGCTGGCTGTTTCCGTGTACCGCTTGGCCCACGAGCTGTGCGCGATGGGCATCCCCATCCTGCCGCGAATCATGACCGAGCGGGCCCACGCTCAAACGGGCGTCGACATTCATCCAGGGGCCAAGATCGGGTCCAGCTTCTTCATCGATCACGGCACGGGCGTGGTGATCGGTGAGACGACCGACATCGGCCGGAGCGTCAAGCTCTATCAGGGGGTCACCCTCGGGGCATTGTCATTTCCCAAGGACGAGAAGGGTCGGCTCATCCGCGGCGCCAAGCGCCACCCGACGGTGGAAGACCACGTCACCATCTACGCCAACGCGATCGTTCTGGGTGGCGACACCTGCATCGGCCGACATGCCGTCGTCGGTGGATCCGTGTTCCTGACCAGCAGCGTCCCGCCGTACTGCACGGTCACCATCAAACCGCCTGAGTTGCGGGTCAAGGAGCGCGACGCCGCCGGCCGCGAGACCGAGCAGGTCCAGTTCCTGCCGGACTTTCAGATCTGAAAGCCGCGTGCAGGGTGCCACTGGTGGCTTGCCCACCAGTGTAGGTCGCCGTTGTTGGTTTTGTCCACTAGTGCGGCTCAGCGGGCGGCACAGGTTGTTCGTTCACCAGCGTGCGACGGCACTGGTGGACAAGCCACCAGTGGCACCCAAAGCTGGCCGTAGCCCAATGTTGGCCATCGCGCCGCTCATTTGACGAACCGCGTGCAGTAAATCGGCGGCAGATGCGTGGCCACCGTCTCCCATGAGTCGCCCTGGTCCTCGGATATCCACAGCCCACCGGTCGTGCTTCCGAACACCAATCGATCACCAGTTTCATCCACGTCCAGGGCATGACGGAACGTCAGATCATAGGCGTACCGCTGAGGAAGCCCGTTGCGAAGTACGTCGAAGGTGGCCCCGCCGTCGCGCGTCCGGGCGACCACGACCTTCCCGTCCACGGGGACGCGCTTTTCATCGTTGATCGCCGGCACAAACCAGGCGGTATCCGGATCGGCAGGATGAACCGCGACACCGAAGCCGAAGGTGGACGGCTTGACCGTGGTGATCTCCTGCCACGATTTGCACCCGTCGGTGGTGCGGAATACCCCATTGTGGTGCTGAGCCCATAGGACGTCCGGATTGGCTCGACATTGGGCAATCCGATGCGGATCCTGGATGTCGGGGTCGTTCTTGCTCTCGGGCGGCATGTACGAAGCCCACATACCGTCGGCCCGACAGGCCCAGGTTTCGCCACCATCGTCGGTGACCCATACGCCCCCACATGACACTCCCAGAATCACTCGCCGCGAATCTCGCGGGTCGACGCAAATCGTATGAATCCCCGCCCAATCCATTCCGCCGCCGAACCACTTCTTTCGACTCGGATGGTCCCACAGCGATCGAACCAGATTCCACGACGTGCCGCCATCGGTGGACCGAAACAATCCGCCCGGAAGCGTGCCGCACCAGAGGTGGCCCGACTGCCCATCGCCACTGTGTTCCAATGCCCAGATCAGCTTGAGCGACGACGGGATGGGCTCGCCGCTCATGGGATTGATGTCGGGTTCTTCGCCCTCCTTGAGCTCCGGGTAGACCGGTACGGCGCACTCCTCCCAGGAGCGCCCGTCGTCTGGAGAACGGTGCAACTTGACGCCGAAGTGCCCGTGATCCAGCGCAGCATACAACGTGCCGTCTCCATGATCGGGCAGGACCAGGGTGACATTATCCCCCTCGAAACAGGCGTGGGTGATCTCCCAGCCGTGCGATCCGCCGCCTTTGGCCGGCTCGACGGTGAATAGTCCCTTGCGAGTGGACACGTAGATGCGATCGCTCATGGTGTTGGCTCCTCTCCTGTGTGGCACCAGCCTTGTGTGGCACCGGTTTTCAACCGGTGCTGTCAGACTATCCTTGCTATCACCCGCCGGACAGAGCCTGCATCACATAGACTTCTGCATTCGGTCCGACCGTGTCGCTCAATGCGCTGCGGTCCAGGATCGCCTGCCCATCGACGAAGACGGACATGTGTTTGCGCAGCGCTCCTCGATCATCCAGGACGTAGCCCCGGGCTCGCTCGTTGGTCGCAAATACCCCTTCCAACACCTCGCGCACCGTTCGGCCCGGCACCTCGCACGGCGGGCACGCAACGTGGCGCTGAATGTTGGGTGTAAACACCACTCTCGGCATCGAACCATACTCCGACAGCGACGAACTCGACCAGACCCTATGCCGCCAACGAGCCGGAGGGTTTACAGCAAGTCGCATCAAGCCCAACCCATTCTCGCGGTCGGCGAGTATTCAGCACTCACAGCCCGGCGCCAAGTAGCCATCCGAACCGCGCTCGGTCGAAAGGTGGCCCGAACCCAACGCCAATCGCTGCAAGTATGCTGACCATGACAGCGGGGAAAGCACGGTCAGCGACGCCAAACCCTGCCACGGACACCCTCAACGAGCGAAATGCATGATCCCCCCGCTCAAGTGGCGTCTAGTGGCGGCGCCGCCTGGAATCGACTGCAAGGGCACGGATGCTCGCACCCCTACAACATTACACGCGTAGGCTGCACACGCGATGGCCCGCTGAATGGGTCGAGCGGCGGCCGCAAGTGCGCCCTGACGGCTCCACCAATATGCCCGGCCTCGACATCGTCGGGAATCTGACGGCGCTGCGTGGCTCACGTTCTCCGCCGATACCGGCGTTCAGGCCCTCCAGAGGCTTGTCGCCGACGCCGCGGTTCAACGCCTGCACGGCGACCACTGCAATGCCGACGCCCTGATCAAGGAGCCTCTGGTCCGCGAATTGCATGCCCAAACTCCTGACCAGGGCATTCAACCCCGCCTCGGCCGGGGCGAGTTCATCGAACGCGAAGGGAACACCAGCGGCGACGGCGTGGTTAACTCATGGGACCCGGAGATCAGCGAGCGTCGCGGAAGGTAAGGTCTCTCGGACAGCCGACGACTAACAGAATAGAGGTGGCGTCGAGGCGAGCTGGAGATCACCCTGCGTGCCCCGATGTCGCCTCACCGAGGATTGACACAATGATCCGTCTACAATGTTCCGAAATCTGGGGCGGCGTCAAGAACCAAGACGTGGATGTCTGCTCGCCGGGATTGAATGTGAGCCTCTACTCCAGCTCGTGCGACAGCGGAAAGGGAGGGGACGTATACTACTTCTCCCTGTGCAGCGCCGACCGAGTGACGCGCATTGCCTTGGCCGACGTCGTCGGTCACGGCGAGCAGGTCAGCCAGATCGGCCAGTGGGTTTACGAGCAGATGGCGGCGAGGCTCGACCAATCGGATTTGCCCGGGATGATGGCGAGTCTCAACGAACGCGTCGTACGGAAGGGATTCAAGGCCCTGTCGACGGCGGTCGTGATGTCCTACTACCAGGATCTCCAGCAAGTGTATTACTGCTATGCCGGTCACCCCCCGATGCTCACGCGCTCACGCGACGGCGCCTATTATGAACTGACCGCCCCACGCAGCGATAAGGTGGAGAACCTACCGTTCGGAGTCACGGACGAAGTCTCCTACAGCTTAAGTGACGCTCCTCTGGAGGAGAATGATCTTCTGCTGATCTACAGCGACGGGGTGCTCGAAGCGCCGAACCGGGATGGGGATCTCTTCGGGATGGAGCGCCTGCGCGCCACGCTCGCGGAGATGGGAAATGTAGATGCCATGGAGTTGAAACGCGGGGTCATCAAACGACTGCGTGACTGGACCGGTGGCTCGCTTGACCACGACGACGTCACCGTGATCGTCATCCAGGTTGACGAACACGGAGGGGCGCATAACGCGTAATTCGGGAGAACCGGACATGATCCTTTCGGAAAGGCAAGCCACCGATCCTCCAGCGAACAGTCTCCCAGGGATCGGAGCAACGAATGGAATAACCTCGGCCCGCCGTGCTCGCCGCACGGCGGGTGTGGTCAAGCTGATTTCGATCGTGGTGATCGTCATTGCACTGTTTGTGATTATCCGGGCGCTGCCCGTGGATCGGGCGATTGACCTGGTCAAGGTGAAGGCGGACGGGCTGGGAGTCTGGGGGCCGCTCGCGCTCGGTGTGGTTTATGTAGTAGCGGCGTTGGCGTTCGTTCCCGGGTCGGCGTTGACATTGGCCGCGGGGGCCGTATTCGGCCTGGTCTGGGGCACGATCACCGTCTCCGTCGCCTCCACCATCGCCGCAACCCTGGCATTCCTGATCGCCCGGTATCTCGCCCGCGACAAGGTCGCCCAACAAGCTCGGAAATACCCGAAGTTCGAGGCCATTGACGACGCGATCGGCGCGGAAGGCTGGAAGATCATCGCGATGCTACGATTGGTTCCATTCATGCCATACAGTTTGGGCAACTACCTCTACGGCCTGACGGCCATCCGCTTCTGGCCGTATGTTCTAGCGAGCTGGCTGTTCATGCTGCCGGGAACATTCATGTACGTCTACCTGGCACACGTCGGAACGGAGGGGCTCCGATCCGCGGCAGGCGCCGAGCAGGGGAGGACGCCGGGGGAGTGGGCGCTGCTCGGCGTCGGACTGTTGGCCCTGATCGCGGTCACGGGCTTCGTCACGCGGCTGGCCCGCAAGGCGCTTCGCGAGCGAACGCGGATTGATGAGCCGGCCATCGAGGTGGAGCAACCCGGCGAACCAGCGATGCACAACGCTGCCGTCGCGACCGGTTGGCCGTGGGGAACGACCCTACTGGCGATCCTCGCCGTCGCGCTGCTGACCGCTGCCGCCTACACGCACCAACAGCGTGATACCTTGAAAAACGTGTTCGGGCCGCCGCCGGTCATGCTTCAAGAGGCGTATCAGCGCCAATCCGATGGCCCGACGTTTGACCACTCCGCATTCGACGCCTTGCTACGCAAACACGTCGATAAAGACGGATGGGTTGACTACGAAGGATTGGGCAGCGAAGCCGCGTCTTTGGATACCTATATCGCTTCAGTTGGAAACGCGCCGTTCGACGACCTTGACCGCGACGAAAAACTGGCCCTGCTCATCAACGCCTATAACGCCTTCACCCTCAGGCTGATCCTGGATCACTACCCCATCAAGTCCATCAAGGATATTCCCGCTGCCCGGCGCTGGGACGCCAAACGATGGCGCGTGGGGTCGATGACGCTCAGTTTGAATCAGATAGAGCACCAGCAGATCAGACCCAAGTTCGCCGAGCCGCGCATACATTTCGCCCTGGTCTGTGCCGCGATCGGCTGTCCGAAGCTGCGCAATGAAGCCTTTCAAGCGGAACGGATCGAGGAGCAACTAGAAGACCAGACGCGCTACGTGCATTCGCATGATCGCTGGTTTCGTTATCAGCTGGGGGCGAGGAAGGTTCATTTGACGAAACTATACGACTGGTACGGCTCGGATTTCCGGCAGGTCGCGGACTCAGAGCTCGCGTTCGCTGCCCGGTACTCTGCTCCGCTAAAGGCTGCCCTCGGCGAGGGTAAACAACCGAAAACTAAATGGCTCGACTACGATTGGACCCTCAATGACGCAAAGAACAAGCGATGAGTTTTCGCGATCGGACATAGCAGAACCGGACGCTGCGATGCAGACACGCTCAGATGATGTCATGGGCTCGATTGTCCAGGAGTTCCCGCAGGCCCGGCCGTTCGACGAGCACAACCAGACGCTGATGGCCAACGTTCACCCAATGGACTGGGTCAACCCGCAGCCGTCGGGCCGCTACAACATGGTGGTGATCGGCGGCGGCACCGCCGGGTTGGTGACCGCCGCAGGCGCCGCAGGACTCGGCGCAAAGGTCGCCCTCATCGAGCGTGCCCTGATGGGTGGCGATTGCCTCAACGTCGGATGTGTTCCATCCAAAGCCCTGATTCGATGTGCTCGTGCGTTTGCTGACGTCCGTGACGCGGGCGCATTCGGTGTGAACGTGCCGGACGGCGCCACCGTGGATTTCGGCTCGGTAATGGAACGGATGCGAAGGCTTCGTGCAGGCAGCAGCCCGAATGACTCAGCCAAGCGA
>JADFPW010000393.1 GCA_022562105.1 Planctomycetota bacterium | reverse complement strand
GCCGCGTCTTGAGCCAACGCCACACCGCTTCCCATGGCGACCACCGCCGCCGCCGCCACCAGGAGCATCACTACAACCGGAAATCTGCGAACCAGGGTCAACATACCTCTCCTTAAGTCGATCCAGGCGGTGTTCCCAGGGTCGCCGTGCTCTAATCACCCGGCCGCGGGGAACCCGCTTCATAGCCATCATGAACCGTGTTGCAACGCTTGCATTCTCCCAGACCGGAACCAGACGCCGCGCCGCGCCCCGGTGGGAGGCCGGACTATAGCGAAACGCCCGAACCCGTCCAAGGGTCATCTCCGAAATGCCTAGGGCTCCATGATCGGGGATTGAAGCTCGCCGGGTCGCCGGATAGGCTCCCGGACGCTCCGGATGCGGAATAGGGAACTTGACCGATGAAGGATCTTCAGCAATTCGACACCGAGGGCCTGGAAAGGTTGATCCGGGACGTGCCTGACTACCCCAAGCCGGGAATTGTCTTCAAGGACATCACCCCGCTCCTGCGGGATCCGGCGGGACTTTCGTTGGCGGTCGAGTACCTCACCCAGCCGTTCCGGCATCAGCGGATCGATGTGGTGGTGGGGGCCGAGTCACGCGGGTTCATTTTCGGCACCGCCGTCGCCCGAAACCTGTCCGCCGGGTTCGTGCCCGTTCGCAAGCCGGGGAAACTCCCCCTGGAGACACACCGGGAAAGCTATGCGCTCGAATACGGCACCGACGCCCTGGAGATTCACGTGGACGCGATCAACAAGGGCGATCGGGTGCTAATGGTCGACGACCTGCTGGCCACCGGCGGGACCATGGCAGCTTGCTGCCGACTGGTCGAAACACTGGGAGGCCATATCGTCGGCGCCGCCTTTCTGCTCGAATTGGATTTCCTCAACGGCCGGTCCAAGCTGCAGGACTATCCCATCCATTCGATCATGCACGTCACCGGTGACTAGTGGAGTGTTTTATACTGATATCATCTTATCCGAGCCCCGACCGTGAGGGAGGGAGACAGAAAGACCGCTCCCTCACGGTCGCGGCTCGGAATGGGTTTTGGGATAGCTTCCAGCCGTTCGCCGCTCCTGGCGATCCGCATTCGAATGAAGTATTTTGGTCTGCCATGGCTTCTGGGCAGGAAGCCGACTCGATGTCCACCCAAATGGAGAGGAATCACCGATGAGCCACAGCATGTTCGAGCAGCACGAGAAAACACTCCAAGGGGCCCTGGAGGCCATCAAGAACCGAACGTATTGGACGCCGTATCCGGAGATTCCCAGCGGGAAGATCTATGGGGAGACCGCCAAGGCCGATGGGCTGTCCGCATTCGAGGGACGGCTGAATCAACCCTTCGAGCTGAACCAGCCGGGGACCGGCCGGACCCAACGAAGCGAGGTCTCGCCCTACGGAATGAGCCTGGGGATCACTTACCCCAAGCCGGACCTCGACGAGCTCATCCCCGCCATGCAGACCGCCATGCAGGGCTGGAAGAGTGCGTCGATCGAGGCCCGGGTGGGCGTGTGCCTGGAGATCCTCGACCGCCTGAGCAGCAGCGCGTTCGAGATGGCCAACGCCATCATGCACACCACCGGCCAGACGTTTATGATGGCGTTCCAAGCCGGTGGCCCGCATGCACTCGACCGCGGCCTCGAAGCAGTCGCCTATGCCTATCAGGAGATGACCCGTTGTCCGCGGCAGGTCGTATGGGAGAAACAGGTCAGCAAGACCGATGTCGTCCGACTGCAGAAGACCTATCGGATTCTGCCGCGTGGTGTGGCAGCGCTGATCGGGTGTTCGACATTTCCCACGTGGAACGGCTACCCGGGTCTGTTCGCTTCGTTGGTCACCGGGAACGCCGTGGCGGTCAAACCGCACCACGGCGCCATCCTGCCCATGGCCTTGACCGTGAACATCGCCCGGGCCGTGCTGCCGGAAGCCGATTTCGACCCCAACATCATTACCCTGGTGCCCAACAGCCTGGACGGAGAGTCGATCTCCAAGGATCTGGTCACCCACCCAGGCGTGCGGATCGTTGACTACACAGGCGGGACCGAGTTCGGCGATTGGCTGGAGGCCAACTGCCCGCAAGCCCAGGTGTTCACCGAAAAGGCCGGCGTGAACTCCATCGTCCTCGATAGCGTGGACGACCTGAAAGCGGTCACCAGCAATATCGCCTTTTCGGTCAGTCTCTACTCCGGGCAAATGTGTACGGCCCCGCAGAACATCTTCATCCCCAAGGGCGGCATCCGGGTGGGTGGCGACACGATCAGCTTCGACGACGCCGCCCAGGCCGTGGTCAAGGGGGTCAACTGGCTGCTGTCCGATCAGAAGCGGGCTGTCGAAGTGCTCGGGGCCATCCAGAGTGAAAGCACCGTGCGACGCATGACCGCGGCGGCGACGGAGGGTGGCGAGGTGCTGAGGCCGTCCGGGCCGGTGGCGCATGAGAAGTACCCCGAGGCCCGGATCCACTCGCCGGTCATCATCAAGGTACGCGCGGACCAGACGGACCTGTACATGCGCGAGGTTTTCGGCCCGGTGGTCTACATCGTCGAGACGGAGAGCACAGCTCAGAGTATCGAGCTAGCTGCCCGGACCGCCCGCGAGCAGGGGGCCATCACCAGCCTGGTCTACTCGACGAACGACGACGTGTTGCGCGAGAGTCAGGACGCCCTGACCGACGCCGGCGTGCCCGTCTCCTGCAACCTGGTCGGCCCGATCTTCGTGAATCAGGCAGCGGCGTTCAGCGATTTCCATGTTTCCGGAGCCAACCCAGCCGGCAACGCGACGCTGTGCGATGCCGCGTTTGTCGCCAATAGGTTCCACATGTTGCATACGCGCGTGCTTTTGTAGGATGATGCCGGATTGCGGTGTCGCGGTGACCGTGGAATTCAAGATAGTAGCAACCCGTTGCAAAAGTGGCGGCCGGCGCCTCGCCGGCCGAAGCCGCACGGTTGAGCAACCCAAGGCGAAGATGTCGAATCCACGAATCGATCGTGGTCACGTTCTTCAACGAGCAGGGAAACGTCCGACTCGACCAGAGAGGCTCAACAATGGCCTACATTGATGGACAAGATCCCAAGGCCTTCGACTTCAAGAATATCCTGTATGAGAAGCAGGGTCGTCGGGCGACGGTGACGTTCAATCGGCCCGACGTACTCAACTGTGTGGACTTGCTCACCCTGCGCGAGCTGCAATTGGCCTTTCAAGATGTGTCGTGGGACGATTCGATCGCGGTGATGGTGCTGACCGGAGCCGGCGAGCGCGCGTTCTGCACCGGGGCTGACCTGAAGGAACAAGATGCCCATTTTGTGGATTCGCCGGCGGACTACTGGAAGTGGATGGGTGAGTTCTGCAGCGCCCACGAACGGCTGCGGAACATCGGCAAACCGACCATCGCTCGACTCAACGGCGTGGTGGTCGGAGGGGGCAACGAGTTCAACCTGTCGTGCGACCTCGCCGTCGCCGCGGACGACATCTACATCAAACAGGTGGGTGCAGCCATGGGCAGCGTGGCGGCTGCGGGTGCGACGCAGTGGCTGCCGCTGATCGTCGGCGACCGCCGGGCCCGCGAGATTCTGATGCTGTGCGACGAGATTCCCGCTGCTCAGGCGTTGGAATGGGGTTTGGTCAATCGGGTAGTGCCGCGTGATCGGCTCGACGCGGAGGTGGACGCCATGTGCGAGAAGTTGGCCAACAAGCTGCCCGAGTGCATGCGTTACACCAAGCAGCAGCTCAAATTCCGGCGTGCTTTCAGT
>JADFPW010000392.1 GCA_022562105.1 Planctomycetota bacterium | reverse complement strand
GTAGATCCTTGACGGCAGCCTTGGCTTCGGCGGTCAGGTAGTGGGTGGCGATCTCCCCGACGATGCGGTGGCCGTCGTAGCCCCAGGCTAGGCAGGGGGTGGTGGTGAGGAGCAAAATGGCGGTAGCGAGCCTCGGTCGCGTGATATTCATACGCACAGGATACCACGCCAGCCGCCGGCAGGGATATCACAGGCCGCGCCAACGCAATTCTAACGCAAGTTTCCAGGCGGCAGCGAGTCGGAACCCAGTTGGTAGTGAGTCGGTAGTGAGACGGTTTCCTGTGCGACCCGCGTTTTCGGCATGAAAAAGCCCCCTGGCGATAGCGCCAAGGGGCCTTTACTGTCGGGCTTCTGCGTTCGGGACGCAGAGGTCGCTAGTTCGAATCTAGTCGCCCCGATTCCTTAAGTCATTGCAGGACAGTAGCTTACGGGCTCCCCGCCCTCGCCGGTCGGGCTCCGGCCGTTCACTCATGTTCTCGAGCCGGTTCTTCTTGCACCCTGATGGCCAACTTGACACGGCGGTGCAGCAGATTCTGATGCGGATGGCTCCAATCATCGGAGCCCGTGGAGCGTCGGTCCGGGTGACGGCGAAATTGAATGGGATCGGACTCATTGCTACGACGAGCCATGCGTGGCGACCCTGGCTGGCTGCTGACCGGCGCGCGGCTGGCCTTGCGGATGGCGGCCACATGCTACGGCATCGGCGTTCGGCTGCGCAACCGGCGCTACGACCGCTCGCCGGCGGCCATCGAACTGCCGGTCCCGGTCATCAGCGTGGGCAACATCACCGCCGGCGGCACGGGCAAGACACCGTTGGTCATCGCCCTGACTCGGCGACTGATCGAGCGCGGTCGGAGGGTGGGCGTCGTATCGAGAGGCTACGGCGCCAAGCGAGGGGCGACCTCAGACGAGATGATGTTAACCTCCCGGGCGGTGCCCGGCGCCGTGTGCGTGGCCGATCCCGATCGAGTGGCCGCCGCTCGACGGGCCATCGATACCGCAGGTGTTGACTGCGTGGTCGCCGATGACGCATTTCAACATCGGCGGCTGGCCCGGGACTTGGACATCGTGGTCATCGATGCGACCCGCCCGTTCGGGTTTGGACATCTACTGCCTCGCGGCCTGTTGCGCGAGCCGCTTTCCGGGTTGGCTCGGGCGGATGTGATCGTCATTTCGCGAACGAATCTTGTGGATCCGGCTGCGCTGGCTCTCATCGATGAGCAACTGGATCGATGGGCACCGAATCGACCACGACTACGAAGCTGCCATGCTCCGCGCGGGTTTTTCAGGCTGGACGGATCGCCGGCCGACATTGACCCCGGCCGCGTTCGTCGGGCATTCGTCACGGCGGCCATTGGCAATCCGGATTCGTTCGCCCGGACCCTCGATGGTTTGGGAGTCTCGATTTCGGCTACACACTGGTGGCCCGATCACCACGTCTACGGAGCGCCCGACGTACAGTTTCTGGCCGACCAATGCCGCTCGCATTCCGCCGATTGCCTGCTAGTCACCGAGAAAGACGCTGTCAAGCTCGCACCGCTTGTTGCGGGGCAGCTACCCTGCCCCATCTACGCTTTGCATGTGGAGATCGACTTTGTGGGCGACGACGGTAGAATGCTCTGGGATCGAATAGACGATCTGCTGCGAGGCGCCGATTCTCAATGTCCCTGAGCAAGTACGAACCGATCGATCCTTCGCGATTGCGCACCTACTCGGCCGCGAAACGAGCCCACAAGATGTCGGCGGACCAGTTGGCCAAGCTCACACCGCCAGGCGCCGGGGCAGCCGATCTTCTTGATTCCATGCCCAAACTTCTGGGAGCGGCCCAGTTTCACAGCGTCGCTGATGCGATGGTTGCAGCCCACCGGGGTCGCAGGCCGATCGTCTGGGCGATGGGCGGGCACGTGGTCAAGGTAGGCTGCACCCCGATCGTCGTGGATTTGATCGAGCGCGGCATCGTGACCGCTATCGCCATGAACGGCTCGACGGCGATCCACGACGTGGAGCTCGCCTTGCTGGGCGCCACCAGCGAGGAAGTGGCTGAGACCATCCGCGACGGCTCGTTCGGCATGGTGCGCGAAACGCTCGACTTCTTCGGCGAGGCCTACAATCTGGCCGCCGCGGAGGGACTGGGGTTGGGCCAAGCGATCGGGCGGGCATTGGCTGATCGTAACGGTCCGCACCAACAGCACAGTATGGTACTGGCCGCCCACCGGGCGGGCATACCGGCGACCGTTCACGTTGCCATCGGCACCGATACCGTCCATGTGGGTCCGATGGCGGACGGTGGCAAGATCGGCGAGGCGACGATGCGCGACTTCAGGCTTGTTTGCGCCGTCGTCGCGGACTTGGGAGCCAGCGAGACCGGCGGGCCCGGCGGCGTTTGGGCCAACATCGGATCCGCCGTCGTGTTGCCCGAGGTGTTTCTCAAGGCGGTGGCGGCGGCCCGCAATCTGGGGGCCGACCTGGACGCCATGGTGACCGCCAACTTCGACATGCTGCGCCACTATCGCCCGTCGGTGAACGTGGTCGAACGGCCTACCACAGGAAACCGTGGTCATTCGATCATCGGCCATCACGAGATCATCCTGCCGCTTCTGCGTCAAGCGATCATCGACAAGCTGCACGCCGAGCCGGACCGATGACCCGGCGACGGGCCGTCTTTCTCGACCGCGACAACACCCTGATCGCCGACCCGGGTTACATTCGTCGGCCGGACCAAGTGCAATTGCTGCCGGGCGTAGCCGAGGCGGTTCGGCGGTTCCGTGCCGCCGGCTACCGAGTGGTGGTCGTCACCAATCAATCAGGCGTAGCGCGCGGGCTGCTGACCGAAGAACAACTGGAAGCCGTTCATGACCGCCTGCGGAGTTTGCTACGGGCCCAGGGCGCCGAGTTGGATGCCATATACTATTGTCCGTACCTGGACGGGCCCGACGCCAAGGTGGCGACCTACCGCCGAAAGAGCCCGCTTCGTAAACCGGAACCGGGGATGTTGCTGGAGGCGGCAGCCGATCACCAGCTCGATCTGGCCCGTTCCTGGATGATCGGCGATAGTGAGCGAGACATGGAGGCCGCTCGAAGGGCGGGCTGCCGGAGCGTCCTGCTCATCGGATCCAACGGAAGCCATGCGGAATCGCACGAACAGGCCTCGGTCGGCCGACCGCAGAGTGGTGCCGACTACACCGCCGAAACGCTGCCGCAAGCTGCGGCCATTGTGGAAGGCAACGAACCCATGCAGGACGAGCCGAACGAGAAGAAGGCCGAGCAAACCCAACTGCTGACGGAAATCCGCGATCTGCTGGAGAGTCAGAATCGCCGGGGGAGTCAGGAGGACTTTTCGCTCCTACGATTGTGCGGCTCGATCGCTCAAATGTTCGCCATCGTGGTGTGCCTGTGGGGTGTTGTGGCGCTGGCCAGCCAGGACTCCGCGGCTGCCACCGCCCGGTTTGTGTTGGCTGTCTTCCTGGAGTTGGCGACCATCGCGGCTTGGCTTGCAGACCGCAACCGCTGAGGGGATTGTGTATGGCGTTAGGGGCGGCGAAGACACTGGTGGACAAGCCACCAGTGGCACCCGGCGAAGACACTGGTGGACAAGCCACCGGTGGCACCCGGCGGATTGAGAGCTCGATCGGCCATCGGATTTCCCACATGGAGCATGACTCGCACTTTCGGACAAGCGTGGTACGCAGACTACAACAGCTCCGTACGTCGCTGCGAACGCTGCTGGTGCTCAACGGCGCCTCGAGGCTGGTGGTCTTCTGCCTGCTCTTTACA
>JADFPW010000047.1 GCA_022562105.1 Planctomycetota bacterium | reverse complement strand
AGCAGCATTCGAGAGAAGCCGGCCGAAACCAATCAACCGATCGGGACCAAGACAGTGGCTGGGACGAAGACTGCGGCCCCGGGTGCCACTGGTGGCTTGTCCACCAGTGCCGCCCGCCCGTTGGCCAACGACCTCAACGGCGCAGCCGAGAGCCGAACCGTCCGGTCGCCCGGTGCAGTGCCATTGTCTGGCATCACGGCGGCGGGGGCAGCACTGGTGGACAAGCCACCAGTGGCACCCGGCTCCGCGTTGGATCCTGGTCGCTCCGGGGGCGTGGCAAGACAGGTGGCCGAGGCCCTAGTGGGGCGAATGGGCAGCGCGTCGGGTCGGGCCGGCGCGTCGGCCCGGACGGCCTCGTCGGTCGCCCCGCCGCCGGAAGCGCCGAGCGGGAGCAAGGTGGGGAATTCGACGCAGCGCTCACCACGGCTTGGAGTACCAGACCGTGCCACGCGGGACGATCCCGGGGTGGACCCCACCAGCAAGCCGGCATTCCGCAAGCTGTTGAAATCGATTCACCTATCAACGGGTACGAGGAAATCGACTGCCCGAATGCTGTTGAATCCACCGGAGCTAGGTCGGATGCGCGTGGACGTTCGGCTGGAAGATCAACGTCTGTTCATCGAGATTCGAACGGAACGCCACCAGGCCCGCGAGTTGATCGCCAAGAACGTCCAGGAGCTGCGTCAGTCGTTGGAGCGCAACGGCGTGCGCGTGGAACAGTTCGAGCTTCGTACCGGACTGAACGACGACCGCCTGCCGGGTGAGGCGCCGTCGTATGCGTTCGAGTCGGACCGGCAGCTACCACAGCGCCGGAGCCGTCACGATTCGGATTCTGCGGACCGCCAACGTTCAGCGTTGGGCCATCCTACTGAGGAAGATGAATCATCAGATGTTCGTGGTGCAGCGTCACCGCGACCGGTCGCCGGGGATCGGCGACTGGATGTACGTGTTTAACCGTGTTTGGTCCGGGCGGAGCCCGTGTCATGAGCACCCTATTGACTGGGAGTCAAGTTCATGGAAACGGCTGCAATTCTACCCGTCGCCTCGACCAGCAGCGCCGCCCCCTCCGTAGGCGGGCTGACCGCGGATGATTTCTTCAAGCTGTTGATTACGCAGCTGACCAATCAGGATCCGCTCGAGCCGACGAGCAATCAGGAATTGATGCAACAGATCTCGGCGATCCGGGACATCGACTTATCGACGACCCTGGTCGAATCGCTGAAGACCCTGACCAGTCAGCAACGATTCGCCGCCGCCCCCGCGCTGATGGGGAAATATGTAACGGCAGCGGTCGATCCTCTCAATCCGGAGCTGGCTCCGCCCGCTGGAATCGTCGTCGGTGTTCGGTATCAACCCGACGGGCAGATTCTATTACAGCTCGATACCGGTGCGGAGCTTCCGTTGGACAGAATAGAATCCGTGGCTGAGGCGACCACTAGTGCCGACTCGCTGATCGGGATGAGTGTCACGGGCATCAGTAGCGCCGATCCGACGTCCATCGCCGTGATCAGCGGGATCGTAACGGAAATCCGAACCGACGCGACCGGCCGGGTGACGCTGGAGCTCGACACCGGCGAGGCGTTGGCCCTGACCGATCTGCTGTCCACCGAGCCCGGGGAAGGAGCGACGCTATGAGTCTGACGTCGGCGATGTTGGTCGGGTTTACCGGCATCAAGAGCAACACAGTCGCGGTCGACACGATCGGCGACAACGTAGCCAACGTGAACACGACCGCGTTCAAGACTCAGCGAGCCCTGTTCGAGACGGTGCTCTACCGAACGCTGCGCGGCGGCGAGGCCCCGGCGGATCCGCTGGGCGGCACCAATCCGGTGCAGGTGGGCTACGGATCGGGAGTGGCGTCAATCCAGCGGAACTTCTCGCAGGGTTCGCTACAGACTACCGGAGTTCCGACGGACTTGGCCATCGACGGACGAGGGTTTTTCATCGTCAACAATTCGGCCGGTGATCAACTCTACACCCGTGACGGGTCCATCAATCTGAACGCCGCCAACATGCTGGTCACTGCCAACGGAGACTTCGTTCAGGGATTCATCGCCGACGCCGACGGGACGGTGACGCCGGGTGCGCTGAGCAACATCACTATCCCGATCGGCACGGAGATGTCGGCCAGCGCCACCACGTTCGCGGTGTTTGATGGCAACCTGGACGCCGGGGCAACGCCGGCCACGATGGCGGCGGTGGTGACGTCGGCGCCGTTGGTCACCGCGGGCGGCCCAGCCACTGCGTCCACCGGCCTGACATCACTCGTCGACGGTACGGGCGGGGCCTTGTTCAACATGGGCGACGTCATCACCATCAGCGGTGTCCAGAAGGGCGGAGTCGACGTGCCCACGGTCAACTTCACTGTGGGAATCGATGGCACCTCGCTGGGCGACTTCGCCGGTTTTCTGGAGTCGGCCCTGGGCATTCAGACGGACTCGGCGCTGGGAGGGACACCGGGTGTCACCATCGGGGACGGTACGTCTGCCCCGGCTGGGGCGCTGGTGGTGACCTCGAATCTCGGTCAGGCGAACGCCATCAGTCTGGATGCCGGCAACATTTTCAACGCCGCTAGCGGTGCGGCATTGACGTCGTATACGGCCACTCCCGCGGTCGGCGAGGGAATCACCACCGGTTTCATCGTCTTTGATTCCCAGGGAAACCCGGTGGAGATTCGCCTGCGAATGGCGATGGAGAGCGCGGGCCCCAGCGGTCAGGTGTGGCGATTCTATGCCGATTCGGCGGACACGGGCGGCCTCAACCCCGCGCTGGGCAGCGGCACGATCACCTTTGATCCCAACGGGCAGTTTCTAGCGGCCACCGGAACCCAGCTCACCATCAACCGGCGTAACACGAGCGGGGCGTCGCCGTTGAGCGTCAATCTCGACTTCTCGGAAGTCAACGGCCTGGCGGACGCGGTTGGGGAGTCGACCTTGGTGATGAACAATCAGGACGGAGTCCCCGCGGGCACGCTGATCGGCTACGGGATCGACGACGAGGGGATCATTGAAGCGACGTTCAGCAACGGCACTAAGCAGGTGTTGGGGCAAGTGGCCCTGGCGACATTCATCAACCCTGCAGGGCTCGAGGCCAAGTCGGGGAACCTGTTCGCCGTCGGGGTCAATTCCGGCGATCCGACGGTCGGGCCGCCGCGGAGCGGAGCTGCCGGGCGGATCCAGGCCGGTGCCCTGGAGCTGAGCAACGTCGATTTGTCGCGTGAGTTCATCAACCTGATCGAAGCGTCGACGGGGGTGTCCGCGGCGAGTCGAGTGATACGGACCGCGGACCAGCTCTTGCAGGAGTTGTTGCTGCTGGCGCGGTAGGAACTGGATTTGGTGATTTAGTGATTTGGTGAAGTCACTCGATCGCCAAATCACCAAATCACTCGATCAGCAAATGAGAATGGGTGGTAATCATGATCTTGCTGACGCGGCTGAACGACAAGCCGGTGGTGGTGAACGCGGAGTTGATCAAGATGATCGAGTCCACTCCGGACACGCTGCTCACGCTAATCAACGGCGATCACATGATGGTCCGAGAATCCATGGAGGATGTGGTGGAGAAAGCGGTGGAGTACGCCCGGCGGATTCGCAGTTTCAGCGTCGTCTGACGGGCGGTCGATATGACCTGCGGCTGTCTATCTAGAGGAGCGCACGTGTTGATCGAGAGTGACCGGACATGGACATAGCCACAATCATCGGGCTGATAGCCGGCGTGGGGCTGATGCTTTGGGCGGTTATGTCCAAGAGCGAGATCTCCAATTTCGTGGACGCCAGCTCGATGGTGATGGTCCTCGGCGGGGCCACCTGCGCCGCCTTGATCAGCTTTCCCCTACGAAACATCCTGGGGATCGCGAAAGTCGTTCGCAAGACCTTGTTTGCCAAGCCGGGGAATCCCAAGCAGTTGATTAAGGATCTTGTCGGTTATGCGGAGATTGCTCGACGAGACGGCATCCTCGCCCTGGAAGACACCGTACGCAACGTCGACGACAAATTCATCGTGACGGGTATCCAAATGGCGATTGACGGCACCGATCCTGAGGTGATCGAGCAGATTCTGCTCAGCGAGTGGGACGCGGTCGCCGAACGACACGCTGACGGCAAGGCCCTATTCAACAACCTCGGAAAGTATGCACCGGCGTTCGGCATGATCGGAACGCTTGTCGGATTGGTGATCATGCTCAAGAACATGGACGATCCATCGTCGATTGGCGACGGTATGGCCATCGCTCTATTGACTACCTTGTACGGGGCGCTGGCAGCCAACCTGGTCGCCCTGCCCCTGGCGGACAAGCTGGGCGTGCGCAGCAAGGACGAGCTGCTGCTCAAATCGATCGTCATCAAGGGGGTGATGGCGATTCAGTCGGGAGACAACCCGCGGGTGGTCGAGCAGAAGCTGCTCACCTTCCTGCCCTACAGCCAGCGACCGAATCCGGATGACGCGAAGTCGGAGGCAGCTTAATGAGCGCGGCGGAGCCTGGTGTCCATCGTACGGTTCGCCAGCACGCAGACGCGCTAATCGGGACATTGAGCGATGCCTAGGCGACAACCTCGACCAATCGCAGGCGTCCCCGACTGGATGGTGACGTATGGCGACCTGATGACGCTCCTGCTCTGCTTCTTCGTCATCATCGTATCGCTGAGCGAGATCAAGGAGGATGAGAAGTTCCAGGAGGTCATGGACTCGATTCGGAGCGCCTTCGGCTACGACGGTTCGCTGGGGAAAGTTCCCATTACTCGCGACACCAAGAACGCGCTGATTCGCCAGCTGCAGCAGATTGTCATTCCGCCGCATATCAGCCACGAGGGAGATACTGAGGAAGAGGGGATTCAGGAGCGCAATTTTCGCGTAACTCAGGTGCGAGAAGGCGTTGAGATCGTGGTCGGCGGGCGGATTTCGTTCGATCGCTTCAGCGCCACGCTCAAGCCCGAGGCCGAAGACCTTCTCGGTGCCCTGGCCAGCAAGATTGTCGGACACAATACCAAGATCAACATTCGCGGCCACGCCACGAAAGAGCAGATTCCTCCCGAATACCCGTATGACGGGCCGATGGACCTCTCCTATGCTCGGGCACGCGCAGTGGAGGCGGTCCTGCGCAATTTCGGCATACGCTCCGAGCGCATCCGTGTTCACGCCGTAGGAAGCCGTGAGCCGATCAACGCCCAAGCCTACAGGGAGGAGCGACGGGCGACCAATCGGCGCGTGGAAATCATTGTTACCGAATCTCTAATTGACGATTACAAGGGTGACATCGTGTTTGAGGAAGCATCGGAGCCTCCCAATGGCTGAGAAGGAAACACCGGCGCCGGCGCCATCCGCCGGAGAGAAGAGCGGGCTAAAGTCGCGCCTGATCACCGGGCTGATTCTGTTGGGCGTGATGGGGCTCGAGGGCGTGGGAATCGTCGTCGCCATGCGGGCGATGGGTGGCGGAGCTGAGGACGCCGTGGCTCAAGAAGGAAAGGCGGCGGAGGCGGGTGGCAGTGCTGGCGAGGGCGGCCTCGATGACGGTGTTGAAATGGACGTTACCGAGCTTGATGCCTTCAACAGCCTGTCCGGACGGCTCAACGTCTATCACCTCAAGGTGTGCGCCCTGGTGTCCGGCGACCAAGCGGACACCTTTGCCGAGCTGGTGACCGCCCGAGACAACACTATTCGCGATCGAATCCAGACCATCATTCGTCGGGCGGAGCCCGACCAACTCAGCGAGCCCGGTCTCACCACGCTCAAGAGACAGATCCAATTCGAGTTGGGTCGCATTCTCGCCGACGAGACCCTCATTCAGGAGATTCTCATTCCCCAGCTGCTGCAATCACGGGCGACGCTTTGAGTGTCGGACACCACCCCTTGGCGCCGATGAGAAGGATCGGTCTCGATCCATAGGTGGTTAGAACAATGAGCGCTGACTCCGCAGCAAACGACGACCAAGCCATGCGCCAAGCGGATATTGACGCCGCCTTTGGCGGGGTCACCGAAGCTGGATCATTACCTTCCGATCCATCTGCACCGGCTCCTGAATCGTCGGCCCCGGTCACTGACCATCCGACGGCGGGGAAGCCATCCTTGGCCTCCGAGGGGCTGAGCCAGGCTGACATTGATGCGGCCCTCGGTGGCGCAGCGCCCGAATCCAGTGCTTCCTCCCCGGCGACCGACGACGACTCGCCCGTCGCGGATGCGCAGGATGCGCCCACCGATTCGGAAGGGCGCCCCTTTGACGCTGCCGCCGCCGCCATGGCGGAAGCCATCGCAGAGGAAAGGGCCGCGGCCGCAGCAGCGGCGAGCACGGCCCCAGCGATCGAGACCACGCCGTTTGAGCTTCCCGATTTTGGAGCGGCGCCAGCCGATGCCGGGGGAGGTCAGGGCATCGAGCTGCTCCACGACGTGAAGCTTCGCGTCACCGTCGAGCTTGGTCGGACACGTATGGCCGTCGAGGATGTTCTCAAACTGGGCGACGGAAGCATCGTGGAACTCGACAAGCTGGCGGGCGATCCGGTGGACGTCATGGTCAACGGCCGATTGGTGGCCCGGGGAGAGGTTCTTGTGCTCAACGATACGTTCAGTGTGCGCATCAGCGAAATCGTGTCCGCTCGCGAGCAAGCGCTGATCAGCGCTTGAGACATTCGTCTGTCCGGAAGATCCTTTGATCGTCGATGAGGTTTGGGAGGTTACCCCTGCGTAAGCCGGACGGGCATGGCGAAAGAACACGAGTTTCTCGAGCGGAGGAGGATCGACACCATGGCGCGATCGAATTCTCGGTGTTGGTGGTGGGCGATTGGTGTCTCGGCGATCTTGCTGTTCGGCGCCGACGGGCCAAGCTGGGCAGGCGAAGACCCGTCGTCAGGCCGAGTTGAGGATACTGGGGATCTTCCCCAGCCTGTGTCTGCCTCCAATCAAGCCATAGACCTGCACAATCTGCCGGATGTGATTGACGTGCTTGACTCAGCGGTCGAGTCCTCCCCCGAGACGGACGGCCCGCCGCTGGTGCATTTCCTTGACCACTCGCCCGCTCGCGGGCAAATACTGCCACCGTCATCGGGCGACGTCGGCGAGGATGCCCAAGACAAGACGCCCATTCGGCGCCAAGGGCGACTCGGAGCGGCGGGGCGGGAGATGCCCTGGTATCGAGGCCCGGTAGCGTCGTTGGCGGCGGTGCTGGTTTTGATTGTCGGGGCGGCGGTCGCCCTACGCCGCATGAGCGGAAGGAATCCCATCCGTAAGAATTCAGTCATCAATGTGCTGAGCCGAACGCCGGTGGGGGTGAAGCAAGAACTGGCCCTCGTTCATGTCGGAAGGCGCATGCTGCTGTTGGGTATTTGCGGAGATCGGATGACTCCGTTGTGCGACATCGATGACCCTGCCGAAGTTGCCCACATCCGTGGACAACTGGCTCGCACCGGGCAAGGATCTTCGCAGGAGAGTTTCGAGCGCGCCCTGGCGGAAGAGACCGGGCGCCATCGGGACGTTCCCATGGAGGAGCAGAAGCCATCAGCCCAACACGCCGGTCATGCACGTCGCGCCCAACACCATCTTAGAAACCTGGTCGAGAAACTCCAAACCCGTCACCGTTCAGTCTCGCCGACCGATTCCGCGGCAGCGCGAGAAGTGCCTACCGCCCAGGCAAAAACGGAACGATAAAGAATCGAGTTGGGTACATGCGACACCGGTTTTGAACCGGTGGATCCCGTGCATGTGGCACCGGTTTTCGACCAGTGGATCACACACGATGCAATCCTGTGCCACGGTAGTAGGGCGTGGGCCGAACGCAAGAAACGCACGCTAAGGAGTAGCGCGTGACTAAGGAGCATGGATGCTCACATCGCCGGGTTATGATCGTGGCGACCTTGTTGGTGACCGCGGTCGTGGTCGGACCCGCCCAGGCACAACCTGCGCTGGCCGGCTCATCTGTGGGGCCGATCGACAATCCTATGATGATCCCGGACGTGCGCGGGATACTGCCGACGGCTAAGGATGCCGGCGGAGTCAGCGCCACGCTTCAGATCCTGGTCATCCTGACCGTTCTGACGCTCATCCCCTCGATCCTCATCATGATGACCAGCTTCGGGCGGATTCTCATCGTGCTGGCTCTGTTGCGCCAGGCGATGGCTACTCCTCAGTTGCCGCCGGGTCAGATTCTGTTGGGATTGGCCCTGTTTCTCACCCTCCTGGTGATGGCCCCGACGATCCACGACGTGCAGGAGGACGCGGTGACCCCGTACCTAAACAACGAGATTTCGCAGCGGGCCGCCCTCGATCTAGCCATGGGCCATCTGCGCGGGTTCATGTATCGACAGATCGATCATCAAGACAATCATGAGGACGTCTACCTGTTCCTGGAGTACGCCCAGAAGCGTCCGATCCCGCCGGATGAAGCGGTGGAGCTGGGCGACGTTCCTACCACCGTGCTCATCCCGGCGTTTATCTTGAGCGAGTTGAAAGCCGCCTTCGTGATGGGTTTTCGGATCTACTTGCCGTTCCTGGTGATCGACATGGTGATCGCTTCGATCTTGATATCCATGGGAATGATGATGCTGCCCCCGGTGCTCATCTCCCTGCCCTTCAAGATTCTGCTGTTTGTGCTGGCCGACGGGTGGCATCTGGTCGTGCATTCGCTGTTGTACAGTTTTGTTTGAAAGCGAGTTGGGGCGATCGGGTGTGCGACGCGAGCTCGAGTTTTATGCAGGAGACGACCTATGGACATGCCCACAGCCCTCGACGTCGGCCGAAACGCGTTCTACATGGCCCTGACCACCTCGGCGCCCATTCTGATTATCGGGCTGCTCGTCGGACTGACTATTTCCATCATTCAATCGGTGACCCAACTGCAGGAGCAGACCCTGACCTTCGTACCGAAGATCGCCGCCATGATTGTCGCGGCCAGCTATTTTCTGCCCTGGATCGCCCAGCGAATGTTAGCCTACTCCCGCGAAATGTTTGGTGCCCTGTAAGGATCCACGCCGACCCGTGGGATAAGCGACTGTCAGGCGACAAGCGGGCTTGGAAGCGGGACTGAATGACGAAAGGACACGACCTTGCTTTGGTCCATGCTGACGTTGCCCCAGTTGCTGCCCACGTTCGTCCTGGTGCTCATGAGGGTGACCGGCTTGGTGCTCACCGCTCCACTGCTAAGCGACCGGTCGATCCCGCGTCGCCTGCGTGTGGCCTTGACCCTCGGAATGTCGGCAGTGCTGTTCCCATTGGTGGCCTCGACCGCCCCGCAGGATCTGACCATGCAGGAAGCCCTGTTTGGCGTGTTTTGGGAGCTGGTCATCGGAGCGACAATCGGGTTGGGGCTTACGATTGTTCTTGCCGGCGTGGTCCTGGCTGGGACCATGATCGGCCAGCAGGCGGGTATAGGCCTGGCCCAGGTATTCAATCCCACCTTGGAATCGCAAACCTCAGTGATGGGCCAGCTTTACTTCGTGGTGGCTATGTTGGCGTTCCTGGCTGCCGGTGTTCATCGAGCCATGATTCAGGCACTGCTGGATACGTTCACCATCATCCCGCTGCTGTCCTTTCAGGCCGGCGATTCCATCGTGGTCCTGCTGGCCGAGTTGCTCGCCGGAGCGTTCAGTGTGGGCATTCGCCTGGCCGGCCCGGCGCTCGTCGCACTGATGCTGACTTCGCTGACGCTGGGCTTTCTGTCGCGCACGATCCCTCAGCTCAACATTCTGAGTGTGGGGTTTGCCATTCGCACGATGGTTGCCCTGGCGGCGGCGGGTGTGTCACTGATGGCTGCGGACGACCTGCTGCTCGACGCGGCCGATCAAGCTCTGATGCTCATCCGGGCGACTTTCGGACTCGAGGCTGGAAGGTGAAGCAGGTGACCATCCATGCCTGAAGATGTCGGTGATCGCACCGAGCCGCCCACACCCAGGCGGCGACAGGAGGCCCGCTCCAAAGGCGAGGTCGCCCGTAGCCAGGATCTTTCCGCAGCCACCTTGCTGCTGGCCAGCATCATTACGCTCTACTTCCTCGGGCCCGGGCTGTGGACATGGATGTTGTCCATCATGCAGACCTCCTTGAACACTGCCCACGGAGCCTCGGGCGAGATTCCGGCGCTCGCCTCCGGCGTGGCCGGCGAGATGTTTTCCCGGATCGGTCTGTTTATGGCCATACTCTGCGCCGTGATCCTGGCTACCCTATACAGTCAGGTCGGCTGGCTGATTACCGGACATCCGCTCAAGCCGGACCTCAATCGACTCAACCCGATCAAGGGCGTCCAGAGGATGTTCTCCGCCCGCAGCGCGGTCATGTTGGTGATCAACCTGGCCAAGCTCGCTGTTGTCGGTGGAGTCGCTTATCTGACCGTCCGGCAGTACCTTAACGAGATCATCTTCGCGTACTCCGTGCATCACACCGTGCTGGTAAGGCTGGCGGGGCATCTGCTCTTTCGCCTGGGCATCAACCTGGCCGTGCTGCTGTTTGTCCTGGCGATTCTCGACTTCATTTATCAGCGCTACCGCAAGGAGAAGGATCTCCGGATGACCAAAGAAGAGATCAAGGAGGAGATGCGCCGCATGGAAGGCGATCCAGTGATGAAGCGCCGGCGCCGCGAGGTCCAGCGCCAGCTCGCGTTCCGCCGGCTCAAGCAGGACGTGCCCCAGGCGGACGTGGTGGTGACCAACCCCACGCACTACGCCCTCGCCATCAAATACGATGGCGACGAAATGGCGGCCCCGAAGGTGGTCGCCAAGGGGGCGGACCTGATGGCCCAGCGAATCCGGGAGATCGCCGCGGAGGTCGGCATCCCCATCGTCGAGCGCCCTTCGCTGGTGCGGCTCATGTACGAGCACGTCAAGGTCGGCGAGACCATCCCGGAACGATTCTATCAGGCCATCGCCGAGATCCTGGCATACATCTACGAACTCACGGGCAAGGGCAAGGCGATGCGTCGGGCGACTGAGGGCGAACCGGCGCTGGTCTAGCGAGCTAACCGATGGCGATTCCCAACCCAATGGATACCAAATGGGGCCAAGCCATCGTCTCGCGGCGAGGGATGATTCTGCCCATCGGCGCTCTGGCCCTGATCGTGGTCTTGCTCGTTCCATTGCCCACGCAGTTGATGGACTTCCTGCTGGCGGGAAACATTACGCTCTCTGCCGTGATTCTCCTGACCGTCATGTACATCGGCGGGCCGTTGGAGTTCAGCTCCTTTCCCTCGTTGCTGTTGGCCATGACGCTGTTTCGACTGGTGCTCAACACCGCGACCACACGATTGATTTTGACCAACGCCCAGGATGGAACGATGGCGGCGGGCAAGGTGATCGAAACGTTCGGTTCCTTCGTGGCCGGCGGTTCGCTGATGGTCGGGGTGATCATCTTCGCCATCATCGTCATCATTCAGTTTGTAGTCATCACCAAGGGTGCGACGCGAATTGCCGAGGTTGCGGCGCGGTTCACCTTGGACGGCATGCCCGGTAAACAGATGGCCGTCGATGCCGACCTGAACGCCGGGGTCATCAACGAGCAGGAAGCCAAACGGCGCCGAGAGGGTATTACCCAGGAGGCGGACTTCTACGGAGCGATGGACGGTGCCAGCAAGTTCGTCCGCGGCGACGCCATCGCCGGCCTGATCATCACCATCCTCAATGTTCTGGGCGGAGTGTACGTGGGCATGGTGGACAACGGCATGTCGCTGGTGCGGACGTTGGAGGTGTTCACCAAACTGACCATCGGTGACGGTTTGGCGTCCCAGATACCGGCGTTCATCGTTTCCATCGCCGCGGCCCTGATCGTCACCCGGTCGGCCTCCAAGTTGAACCTGGGTGAGGAACTGATCGGACAGATCACCTCGCGCCCGATCGCGCTGGCCATGGCGGGCGGCTTCCTGGTGGCCCTGCTGTTTACCCCGCTCCCCAAGGGGCCGTTGACCCTCCTGGCGGGCTCGTGCTGCCTGCTGGCCTGGATCATCCACCAAAATCGTCCGGCCCTGGCCACCGCCGAAGCCCGGGCCGCCAAGGCCAAATCCCCCCCCAAGGAGCGTGTCGAAAGCTACCTGAACGTCGACACGATGGAGCTCGAGGTCGGATACGGATTGATTCGACTGGTCGATCGCAAGCAAGGTGGGGATCTGCTGGACCGCATTACCAACATGCGCCGCCAGATCGCCCAGGACATGGGCATTGTGGTGCCGCCGATTCGAATACGCGACCAGCTTCAGCTTCAACCCAACCACTATCGAATCAAGCTCAAAGGCATGGAGGTCGCCGCCGGCGAAGTTCTTCCGGGCCATCTGATGGCCATCGATTCGGGGACCGTAACCGAGTCTGTCGACGGAGTGGAAACCAAAGAACCGGCATTTGGTCTGCCCGCTCGGTGGATCGCCGAAGATCAACGGCACGAAGCCGAACATCGAAACTACACGGTCGTTGGACCGACCAGCGTGGTGGCCACCCATTTAACCGAGGTCATCAAGCAGCATGCCGACGAGTTGCTCAGTCGTCAGGAGGTCAGTCGTCTGCTGGACACGCTCAAGGAGCGGTCCCCGAAGCTAATCGAGGAGTTGATCCCCACCGTAGTCAAGCCGGGCGAGATTCAGAAGGTGTTGCAGAATCTTCTCCGCGAGCGTGTGCCGGTGCGCGATCTGGAAACAATCCTCGAAACCCTGGGCGATTGGGTCGGGCGTACCAAGGATCCGGAGATACTGACCGAATACGTTCGCAACGCGCTGGCCCGGACGCTCTGTCATCTGCATCGCGGAAAAGACGGCAAGATCCACTGCGTCACGCTCGACCCGCAGGCGGATGCCATGATCCAGTCCCATCTGGATCGCTCGGAACGGGGGACGTTCCTCACCCTCCCGCCTGATGTGCAGTCGCGTTTTGTGGAGCGTACCAAGAAGGAAATCGAGGCGGCTATGCCGCTCTCCAGTGGACAGACGCCTGTGGTGCTATGCGGCCCGCAGGTTCGTTTGTGGGTTCGACGGATGATCGAGCAACCCCTGCCGGCGGTGGGGGTGCTCAGCTACAACGAGATCGTCCGGGGTGTCGAAGTCGAGTCTCATGGAATGGTGGTGCTGGGTGACGAATGAGATCAGGTTTGAAGGCCGAACCATGGCCGAGGCGCTGGCCAAAGTAAAACGCCGCTTGGGGCCAGACGCCGTAATCCTCAAAACGCGGGTCACCAACCGAGGCGGACTGCTCCGCGTCGGCGGAAAGGCCGTGGCTGAAATAATTGCCCAGGCCGGCCACCACCCCTTGCCAGACCAGGGCCGCCCCGCTACGATTCCGGGGCGCGATCGGGTAGGTACATCGGAATGTGCAGAAGGAGCTGCCAAACCGGTGATCAATTCACCGAATGAACCTGCAACGTCGATGGCCACTTTGGCCCGTGAGGTGACGGCTCTGCGGGAGCTGGTTCGCCAGACGGCTCATGAGGCCCGGCGAGCCCGCACACCGCTCGTGCCCGCGGCACTAGTCGGTCACTACACCGAGCTGATCCAGGCTGCGGTCGGCGACGAGATCGCCCAAGACCTGGTACATCGCGTTCGACAGACCCTCTCCAGCAAACAGCTTACCGATCCCGAACGTGTCCGGCAGGAGCTCGCCCGTATCATCGCCGATCGCCTGCCGGTGGCGGGGCCGATTACCCTCATGGGTGGGCCAGCGCCAAAGATTGTTGCGTTGGTTGGGCCAACAGGAGTTGGTAAAACCACAACCATAGCCAAGCTGGCAGCCGAGTTCTCCATTCGTCAGAACAGGAAAGTCGGCGTCGTTACGCTCGACACGGTGCGGATCGGGGCGGTCGACACGCTACGCACCTATGCTCGTGTCATCCAAGTGCCGCTCGGTGTCGCCGGTTCACCGATCGAGTTGGAGCGGGCCGTCGCCTCGATGAAAGATCGCGATGTGATCTTTGTTGACACGCCCGGCTGTGGTATCCTGGATCGGGCGGCGCTGGATGAGTTGGCGCGATTCTTCAATGCCGTCAAGCCGGACGAAACGCATCTGGTTCTGTCGAGCACCGCCAATGTTGAGTTACTGGAAGCGACGCTTGAAGGATTCAAGGCGCTGGGTGCAGATCGTGTGATCTTCACCAAGCTCGACGAAGCTATCGGCCTCGGCGCCATTTTGCGCAGTTTGGATCGGGCAGAGGCTCGGCTGTCTTACGTGACGACCGGCCAGCGCGTGCCCAACGATCTGGAGGTGGGAGTAGGTCGTTCCATCGCCCGGTGGATTGTGGGCGGAATGAGTGCCCGCGGTTGGCACGCGCCAGCTGCATAGCGGATACGGTTCTCGGAGCAAGCCATGCGCCTGACAGGCCGTGTGCCTAGGATTGCGGATTGTAGGTCGCCGCTCGGCGAGGCACCTCTGCTATCTCCCGGGAAGATGCTCACCATCGCGGTGGTCAGTGGCAAGGGCGGCGTCGGCAAGACCAATATCGCCGTGAATCTCGCCTTGGCGCTGAACGGGCGCGGTTTGAGGGTGTCGCTGGTCGATCTTGACCTCGGCTTGGCCAACGCTGATGTCCTGTTGGGCGTGCAGAGTCGCCATACGTTGTCACACGTCGTCTCCGGCGCTCGTAGCCTTGCCGACGTGGCCGTGGAGTTGCGGGACGGCCTGCGCTTCGTCCCTGGAGCGTCCGGCGTGCATCGCCTTCGGAATCTGACCCCCTTCGAGCGGCAGAATCTGCTCCGCCAACTGAGATTATTTGCGGCAGACTCCGATGTGGTCATATATGACTGCGGGGCCGGTCTGAGCCCCAATGTGACCGATTTTGCGCGGGCTGCGGACCGGATCCTGGTGGTTACCACCCCAGAGCCAACAGCCGTAACCGACGCCTACGCAATAGTTAAGGTCATGGTTCGTGAAGGTTATCACGGATCGATCGGGCTCATTCTGAATCGAACGGCGGACCGCAAGGAGGCGCTGCAGGTCTACGATCGTCTGCGGGCAGCGGCCGAAAGATTCCTTGAATACCCCATTGCCGACGATGGATTTGTGGCGCAAGATAACCATGTGGAGTTGGCCGTCCGGCAACGGTGCCCGTTCGTGATTCGGTATCCGCGCTGCCCAGCCAGCTCTTGTATGGCGCTTGTGGCGGATGGTCTGGTGAACGGTTGCGCCCCCCGGCCCGCAAGGGGGGGGTTTTTCAGACAGGTGGCCGGATTGTTTGCCTGATCGATTCGACGGGGAGTCGTTTCGAGGAGGTTGGTCGCTAAGGATGGCGACAACGAGGTACACGACAGGGATGTTGCACGCATGGTAGCTCGCGTTGCGGGAGCCGTTCTTGGGCTCCTGGCATTTTCCATCACCGTGTTCGCCGGGTTGTGGGTCCACAATCCGATCGACACCACCCTGTCGCGCGCCCTATGGGCGCTTTGCATCTTCTGCGCCATCGGGCTGGTTCTGGGCACCGCGACTCAAGCATCAATCAACGAGCAGATGCGCGCCCGGCGAGCCCAGCGCCTCGATGAACCGGCGTCGCCCGAAGGGGACACGGTGGCTGCTGAGGGCGTGGAGGGGGAGGAACCGGCGGTCGAGTCCGCCAGTGGATGAGAGAACGTGCGTTGGTGGGTTCGGCGTCCAACGTCGGCGCTGGCCCCCCGCTAGAAACCGGAGTCCGCGATTGGCGCTGTCCTAGGCTGTTCGCGGAACGTCACGAGGGACAAAGGATCGTTCGGGGCCGTCGTCAGAGCCCGTGAAAAGGTGTGGTTCAGCGGTAGTTGCAGGAGGCGACTTCCGAACCGCGTCTTTGACGTGTGCCCCCAAGACTCAAGGAGGAGTTTCGATGCCCAGCGTGTTGACGCCTGATCTGAAAGAGACCTGGAAAGCGTACAAGCATCGCGGCGGCGTTGCCCTGCGGAATCGGCTGATGGAATCATACCTACCGATTGTCAGGTACAACGCCGAGCGCATCCGAGCCAAACTTCCCGACGAGGTCGACAAGGATGACCTGATCAGTGCAGGAGTCTTCGGACTCTTTGACGCCATCGAAGCGTTCGACCTCGAGCGTGGCGTCAAGTTCGAGACCTACTGCGCTCCCCGTGTGCGAGGCGCTATTCTCGATGAGCTTCGGAGCATGGATTGGGTTCCCCGCCTGGTGCGCACCCGGGCCACCAAGCTGGCCCGGGCCAACGAGGCCCTGGAAGCCGAACTCGGCCGCCGTCCCAACGAAGTGGAACTGTCCGAGCGGCTCGAAATAACACGCGAAGAGCTGGTCAAGGTTCGCCGCGAGACCGCTACCAGCACATTGATTTCCCTTTCCCGCAAATGCTTCGAGACCGACTCCAGCCGCGATGTTCGGGAGATCGACGTCCTGGAAGACCGGCGCAGCGAAGATGCTTTCGGTGAAATCCAACGCCGGGATCTCAAGGACGTCCTCACCCGGGGAATGACCCGGGCCGAACGCTTGATCCTGATTCTTTACTACTACGAGCTGATGACCATGAAAGAGATCGGCTCGGTCCTGGATCTTTCCGAGAGTCGCGTCAGTCAGATGCACTCCGCCATTCTGCAGCGGCTCAAAACGCAGTTGGCCGGCCGCCACAAGGATTTGACCCGCTAGAAGCTAACCGGACATCGGAGGTTTCTGAGGTTACGTCCTCGGACACCCGCGGCGCTTCCGACGATCGACCCAACGGGCGGGTGACGGCCGTACGACCGGCTGTCGCCCGCCCTTATTCTTGTGTGCTCTACGAGTGATCGTCCCGGATCCGAACTCGCGCTGCGGCGGGATCTGCGTGGCGGTACGGCCGTCAGCGTGCCCGTGACATGTGGATTGATATTTGGTATCGTGCGGATGGAGAATAGACGGGGCGGATTCTTGAGGAGCGCCAGGTTGACGTGAGCAGACGAGTTATTCTCATCGGCGTGATAGCGTGCAGCGCCGCCTACGGAGCCGACGAAGTCGGGCGGAGCGGGTGGGGGCGGAGCGGTCGGGATATCGTCGTTCGGGCGGCCGTGGAAGTTATTCCGGCCGATGTTCGGTCGCTCTTTCTCCGTCACCAGGACGAGCTACTGGAACGGGCGGTCGAACCGGAACTCGTCTGGCCCAAACAGCCGCCAATGTCAGACCGATCCGGTTGGCATTATGTGGAGTTGGACATAGCCGCCGCGGGCGATTCGTCCGAAGCACGATTGGCCGCCGCCGAGCAGTTCCCACGTCACAAGACCGCCCTGCGGCGATACTTCACTCGCTACGGCGGCAAACCCACCGGCGTCCTTCCGTGGACCCTGATCGAACACTATGACGCACTGGTTGAAGCATTCGCTGAGGGTACGCAAG
>JADFPW010000046.1 GCA_022562105.1 Planctomycetota bacterium | reverse complement strand
CCTGCCTCAGCCGGGCAGATGTCTGAAACCGGTATCGATTCCGGATCCGACGAGGGTTTGGAACCAGACGAGGATTCCGAATCCGAAGCGGATTTCGAGTTCGGCGAGTCGGTCCTGGGCGTCCTCCGCAAGGATAGCGCGGACGAAGTTACCTTACTGGTCGGCGCGGACCGTGTACAGACCTTTCCCGGCGATCGGGTGGCTGGGGTCGTGGTGTCCAAGAGGTCGAGGATGCCGACGAACTACGGCGAGCTGATGACGTTTCAACAGATGGCGGACCTGGTGAGTTACCTGGAGTCACTGAAAGGTCCGAGTTGATCTCCTGATCCGGTGATTCGGTGGCGGACCGAGCCGAGCGATCGCCAAGTCACTCATTCGTCAACTGCTAGTCGCCTTCTTCAGGACCGCTACACGGCCCATACGTGGGTTCAGGTGGCGCCGGTAGATCGCATCCTCCGGGTTCGGCGGCGCAGCGGGCGACGTCGGTGACTCCGTTCAGGTCGTAGTCGCAGGCCAAACGCTGCCGTAGCGTCAGCGAGTGTTCAGCATGGAAGTCGGTGAAGAGGAAGTTAGTGCCTCGGTGGTGTCGGTCGGAGAAGCGATTGGGTACGAACTCTGAACCGAACCGGCTCATGGTTTGGTTGGCCTGGTTTATCATCGAGATGCGCAACCCATCGCCGCACACCCAACGCTTGGGACCGATGTAGGACGTTTCACAGGCGTAGACATCTGGGAGGCATTCCTTCGCGCAACCACAGAAGTCGGTGCAAACCTCCGGCAGCGGTGGGAGTTCATCGCCCGCCTCGGATCCCTCCTCTGAATCTCCCATTAACACGAGGTGACTGGGAAGCTGGGACAACTTGGCTGGCCGGCGCGGATCCGGCCGCGACGCCATCGTCCCGTCGGCATCCAGCCGGTAGCTGTTGACCGACCATCCCGGGAGATACACGCGATAGTGACCCGCATGGTTGGCCTGGGGCCGAGCCGCCCGACAGGTGGCGAATTGCGGGTATCGATCGTCGCGATTTCGCTGCACCGGGTACCGGGCACGATCGGTGATCGAACTATTCTTGTACACGTACTCGTAGAGAAGCTCCGCCCAGCCGTAGTGCGTGGAAATGTTCTCCTCCTCTTCCAAACGCGCTGTACCGGGGTGCGCACCAGTCCCAAGCACCGCCGGTGGGAGATATCCGCCGTACGAGTCGGCGTACGTCGCCGTGGCCCAGCCGAGATCTCTTAAACGAGCCAGGCAATGGGCGCTCTTGCTCTGGGCCCGCGCTCCGCCGAGCGACGGGACCAGCATGGCCAGAACCAACATGACGATCGAGATCACCACGAGCAGCTCGATCAACGTGAACCCCCGCTCCCTGGATCGGGAGCAGCCAACAGTGACAAAACAGAGTTGAGGAATAACCATGACTATGCCTCCATAAAGCGGCCTATGCTGCGCCTCGTAGCGCAGACCCGGCGCGGGGAGCCCACGTCAGCCACACTATCCGGGCGCACACCCGGGGCCGAGGCGGATCCGCGCGCATCATTCCCGCTGATGGTCGCCGGCGCGTACGCCAAGCGACGCGCGTGGTGCTGCCGTCGGTGGCAGCGATCCGGTGCGCGCAAGGTCATCCTGCAACAGTAGCCGTGAGAAAGGAATTGGAAGGACGAACGTGGAAACCTACGAAAGTGAAATTATGATGGCTGTATGGTTTTTGCTATAGATCGGTTCCCGTCGATTCGCCTGCAACTCCGTTCCTGGACTCGTAACAGGAATCCACTCTTGTCTACGATATTATACACCATGAATCCGGAAGATGCAACGGGCAGCTTTTTTTTTGAGGCCCTCGCGCCAGTCCTGCATGCCGGGCCCGCCCGCCGCACGCTCCAGGTGGCTCCGATGCCCTCGTAGGGCACCCCACCCCCAGACGTAGTGGTCAGGCAGGTCGGGCACGTCACGCTGCCGATTCATGCCCCTGTGGGCTCCTTCCAACCTGATGTCCAATGCGCCCCGCCGGCCGAAATCGTCCCAAGATGAGGCAAACGGCGTTTCCTGGTATCATGTCACTTGCTATTTCGGTGCCGGTAGGACAACGTGGTCGCTGTTTCGGAGGGATTGGTATGCCTCGCATCTTGTGCTTGTCTTGGGCGCATCTGTGCTCGCCTGGTGCGGAATCGGCTGATTCTCGCAGTAAGACCGTGCGCCCTGGGGCGACTAAGGGCAAATCCTGGTTTGCAGCAACGGCCGTCGTCGGTATTGCCGTCGTGCCGTCGCTTGCACTTCCGGAGCCTGCTCGGGCTGGCCAGTCGGGCGCGCCGCTCAACTTCCAGGACGTCACCGCACAACGCGTCGTTCCCACCGTTCCGGAGCCGGACGGGCCGCACGTGAAAGAGGTCGACTTCGGGGACTTCGACCATGACGATGATCTGGACGTGGTCATCGGCGTGGCAGAGGGCATTTTCGGCTCGCGGGTCAACAAGCTGTACCGCAATGACGACGGCGTATTCGTCGAGGTAAGCGGCGACCCGGTGATTCCCGAGTTCGGGGATCCCGACGTGACCCGCCACATAGGGCTACGCGATGTCGATGGCGACGGCTGGCTGGACATCGTGGTGGTCAACGACGCGTTCGAGTTTGGCGACCCGATCGATGTGTTCATCAATCAGCACCCCGGCGGCGTGTTTACCCACTATACCGAGGAGGGGCAAGAGCGAGGGCTCGGTTTCACCAATGATTGGCCATGCGGCTCGGTGTCGGTGGACGTGGATCAGGACGGTGACATCGACATATTCGTGAGCAACTATCCCGCTCAGGATTCGATGTACGTCAACGACGGGAACGGATTCTTCACCGACGTTACGGCGACCCGCGTGCCCACAGACAACGAGTTTTCAATCGATACCGCCGCCGGCGATCTGAACGGCGACGGCAAGATCGACATGCTGATCAGCAATTCGCCGGACTACGGGTCCGCCGCAGAATACCGTATCTACTACAACGATCTCAACGGGGAATCCGACCAGGGCGTCGGCGACTACCGATACGGCCCCGGAGGTACCGCCGGCGTGCAGAGTCTAGGCGTGGTCAGCGGCCATGGGGCGATGGAACCCGGTGATTTCAACCAGGACGGCATGGTGGACATGTATTGGACCAGAAGTCCGCACGATGGGTTGGTGGACACCGAGGATGTGATTCTCCTCAACGTCGGTAACGATGCGGACGGCATGGCCCAGTTTGATGTTCTCGCAGCCCCGTCTTATGTTCAGAGCGTCAATTCGCACAAGGTCACCGTGGCGGACCTCAACGGCGACGGTCGCGACGATCTGATTGTCATGACGTCGGACCGGCCGGCGATTCTCCGCAACGCCTCGGTAAACGGAGTGGTGTATTTCGTCGATTGGACCCCGGCTCCGGCATTTCCATCGGGCACCATTCACGCCGGAGCCCACGCCGTAGCATTTGATAGTGGCGGTGACGGTGACCTGGACATCTTCCTGGGCGGCGACACGGGCGATCACCTATTCGAAAACGTGGCCACGCCCGAGGTGGAAGATGACGACCTGGTGGACGGTGTGCTACCGGATCTCATCGATGCCGAGCCGCTGAGCGTCACCGGGACGCTGGCCGCCGGAGAGTCGCGCGAGTACAGCCTGCCACTGGACGACGTAGTTGCGGGCGGATTCCTGTCCGTCATCGTCAATGGGACGGATGACTTGCTGCTCGAAGTGCTCCACGAATGCGTCCCGGCAGCCAGCTCGGACCGTGGCGGAGTTGGGGTCGAGGAAGCCCTGCAGTTCGAGTTCGAGGGGGGTTCTATTGGAATACGGCTGACCTCGCTGGGCGCCGGCGGCGACTTTACACTCGAGCTTCTCGGCAGAAGCGACGACGGCATCATCCCGCCCTCCGAAGAAGGCTGGGCCGCCGAGGTGATCGACTTCAGCTCTGAGTATAGCTCCACGGACTGGTCAGCCCAGCAGGCCCTGGGAGCGCCGGACACCTTTGCCTATGGCGACATACCCACCGCCTGGGCACCGTTGGAAGCCAATGGCGGGCCCGAATACCTGACCCTCGGATTCACGCCGCACCGGTTTTCGACCGGCGTGACGGTGCGCGAGACTTTCGGAAACGGTTTTGTAAGTGAGATCGAAGTCCTCGACGTTAACGATGAGCTGCACACCGTCTGGACCGGCGTCGACCCGAGCCGCCAGGGACAACCGGTCGACTTCCTCATCGAGTGGGCGCAAACAGAGTACCTGGTAAAGGGCGTCACCATCCACGTCGACACGTCATCCTCGTCCAGTTGGGAGGAGATCGACGCTGTGCAGCTCCACGGGCCCGTCCCCAAGGAGGAGCCACGGATTGATTGCAACGACAACGGCGTACCCGACGCCTGCGACATCGCCGGCGGCACCTCTATGGATCGAAACCGCAACGGCATTCCAGACGAATGCGAATCCTGCGAGGGCGACGCCAACGGCGACGGGACGGTCGATCCGCTTGATGTCGGCTTCGTGCTCGCCCGCTTCGGCTGCGTCGTCGGCAGCGGCGATCCGAATTGCGACACGGCCGACATGAACGGCGACGGGGCCGTCAATCCGTTGGACAGCGGCTTCGTATTGGCCCGGTTCGGAGATTGCCCATAGCCTGACCGAGGGAAAGTGGTCGGGTTGATTCGCGTGTACAAGAGGGCGACGGCGCGAGCAACACGCTACTTTCCTACGCGGCTGCTAGGCTGATGAGTCGATGCGTGGATCCACGACGGAATACAGTATATCAACAATCATGTTAAACGCGATAAGCATGGCGGAAAACACCAACACCGTAGCTAGGATCATGCCGCGGTCCAGATTCAGCGCAGCGTCCACAAAGTGCCGGCCCAGGCCGGGGACGTTGAAGACCTTTTCCACAACGAATGAACCGGTCATGGCCTGGGCGGTTGCGGGGCCCAGGAGGCTTAGTACCGGGAGGAAGGCGATCTTGAATGCGTGACGCCAGATGACCTGGCGCGGCGGTACGCCCTTGGCGACGGCGGTGCGAATGAAATCGGCGCCCAACACGTCCAGCATGCCAACCCGCGTTAGTCTGGCGATGTAGGCCATGAAGGGCAGTGACAGCGTCAGGGCGGGCAGTGGCAAATGGGCGATCGTTCCCCAGCCGCCGATGGGGGCCGACTTCATATAAACGGCAAACACAGTCAGCAGGGCCGATCCGGTGACAAACGTGGGCAGGGAGATGCCCAGGAGGACAAGACTCAGTGTAGCCAGGTCGAACCAACTATCACGATGCACGGCGCTGAGCACGCCGACCGGTACGCCCACCATCACCGCGATCAGCATGGCCAGCAAGCCTATGATGACCGAAACCGGCAGGGCTTGAGCCAGGATTTGGTTGCAGGTCCAATCGCGATAGTTGAACGCCGGCCCGAAATCGCCGTGCCGAATGACACGCCATAGGTACTCGACGTAGTAGGTCGCGTGATTGTCGATGTGGTAGCGCGATTCCAGGGCGGCCAACACTTCCGGCGGCATCTGTCGATCCCCGCGTTGGAACGGGTTGCCCGGGGTGGCGATGACCATCAGAAAGGTGATGGTGTACACACCCAACAACGTCGCGACGCCGAGCAGCACGCGCTTGGCTATCCGCTTGGCCATCGCTCGACTCGCAGGTATCGAAAGGGAAACATCAATCGCGGATTGGGATACAGCCCGGATACGTGGGGTTTGATGGCCAGGAGATTCGTGTACTGGTACAGCGGCATCGCGGGGAACTCGTCTTGAATCAACAGGGCTTCCGCATCAGCCAACACGGTCAGTCGCTGACCAGGATCCTGGATGTCTGCCGCCCGTACGAGTAAATCGTCAAATCGATCGTTCGAGAAACCCGCATCGTTGTTGCCGTTGTCGGTGGCAAACACATCGAGAAACGTGGTAGGATCGCCGTAGTCTCCGTACCATCCGGCCCGGGCGACCATGAACTGGTGATTTACCTTGTCGTCGGCGAACGTCTTGGCTTCCTTGCCAACCAGTGCCGTACGTACCCCCAGCTCGCGTTCCCACATCTGTGAAAGGGCCTCGCAAATCTTCCCATGCTGGTACCCCGTGTTGTACAGGATCTCGATGACGGGAATCCCGTTTCCGCCCGGGTAACCTGCCTCGGCGAGCAGTCGACGGGCTTCGTCGGGGTCGTAAGCCGCGCCCGGCGGCGATTCGTATCCGGGGATGCTTCCCGGGGGAATCAAATGGTCGGACACGGGGTCGCCCCGGCCGATCACCTTGTCGACCAGTTGCTGCTTATCCACGGCGAGCGAAAACGCCTTGCGCACCCGCTTATCGACGAACGGATTGATCTCTCCGCGAAACCTTTCATCGCGACAGTTGAAGAGATAGTAGTAGGTGCCGAAGACGTTGGGGAAGTAAAAGTCGCTGCGAATACCCTCCTTGCACAGACGCACCAGTTCGTGATCGTAGTCCACCTGCATATCGGGCAAGAAGTCCAGATCGCCCGATTCGTAGGCAAGAAGCGCGGTGTTGAGGTCATCGTAGACGACCATATCAATGGTTCGACAGGTAATAGACTCTGCATCCCAATAATACGGATTGACCTCCAGGCGCGCCCGTCGCTTGAAAACCCACTCCGTCATTCGGTAGGGTCCGTTGGTGATCAGTCCGGGGTAGTCGTTGGCGTGGTAGTCGGGCTTGGTCCACTGGTGGTTGTAGACCACCAACCCCTGGGCGGTGATCGGGTGATCCAGGTAGCGCTCGCGCAGCCGCGCAATGCTCTGATGACACGGCAACAGCGTGACGAACGCGCACAGATCCAGAAAGTATGCACACGGTCGGATCAGACGGACCTCCAGCGTGCGATCATCAATCGCATCGAGGCCCACGCTCGCGAACCGACGATCCATCTCCTCGACGTGGGCGCGTAACGATTCGGCATGCCGACGCTGGGCGTCGGCGGTCCCCGTGGTGGATACGTTTCGCCACAGTTCCGTCAGCCGGGCGACTTTCTTCTGACGCCACTCGTAGTAGTCGCGGGCTCCGACGATGGTGTCCAGGATGAAGAAGGCGTAGTCGCCGGCGCTGCCCGGCTCAATCGCCCGACGCCAGCCGCGCACGAAGTCACCCGCCGTCACCGGACTCCCGTCCGACCAGCGGGCATCCTCACGCAGGTGAAACGTGTAGATGAGTCCGTCGTCGGTCACGTCCGGCGGAAACTCGGCCACCCCCTCGATCGGGGTGGTCGTTTCCGGATGGTAGGTGGTCAACCCCTCCCAGATGTTCAACGCCAGACGGATATCCTGGTTCCAACTGATCTGGGCCGGGTCCAGCGTGTTGATGCCTGCGCCGTTGAGGTAGCAAAAGTCAGCCCGCCCTGCCTCGCTGCCCTGCCCAACGATCAGAAGGATGCCCGCGGTGAGCACCAGACACGTAATCATCAGCCTAGCAAACATCGTCTTACATCTCCGCACGCACGCGAATCGAGCCGTATCTAAACGCATCGAATCGTAGCTGGCAATGCGGAATCTCCGGCACAGCCGTTGGTAACCGGTTCCGATCGGCTGGTTGAATCGGATTGGTTGGCGTACCCGCAGCCGCTCGGGGTGTTGACCCGACGGTCGGTGGATTCCTAGAATCGGTCGTGGCCTGAGGTGGTCGGGAAATCGGCCCCTGCTTATTGGAGTTTCCATGGGAAATCGAGTCGTCGGGATCGTCATCATCTCAGCGTGGGCGTCTTCGATGACCTGGCTGATCCACCATGACATCTGGCCGGCCTGGACCGCTCAGGAAGTGCCAATCGCGGGCGCATCCGTCTTGGCCCGGCGGTTCGAGGAGCCCACCCAGCAGGGCATCTACGATTCCACCGGTCGGCGGATCGGAGCCATCTGGACGGAGTACAGCGGCAGCGTCGATCTGATCACCCGCAGCGATCAGCTCTTCCTCGAGCAACTTCCCGTCGTGGGCTCCGCCCTCATCGACGCGACAAGCGATTACGCGGCCGATGGAACGTTGAGCCATTTCGAGATCGAGATTTACGGCCCGGAGCTGCCGGTGACCATCACCGGAGAGCGATTCCACACCCGGTTCGCCATCGCCATCTACGCGGGTTCGTATCATCAGGCGATGGAGCTCGACGCATCAGCCGCGGCCATGCTGGGCGATTGTTTTCGTCCATTCGCCAGCCTGCCGGACCTGCACGTGGGGCAGGCGTGGCGTATGCAGGTGTTCAATCCGCTGGCGGTGTTGACCGGCGTGGGTCGCCCGTTCAGTCCGCTGCTGGTCCGGGTGACCGAGAGGACCATGCTGCACCAGCCGGCCGGGCCGGTGGAGTGCTTCGTGGTCAAGGCTGCCGGCGTGACCGCGTGGGTCGATGAATCAGGAACGACCGTTGCTCAGGAAGTAGACGTGCCCTTGCTCGGGCGATTGACCATTCGGGCCGAGGCGCTCGACGTGTCCTATCGAAAACGTGCCATGTCGCTCCTCCCGAATCGTCGGGGCGGGCGTCAGGTTGAGGACTCCCTTGAACGATAACGACTCCGCAACTCCGCCGGCTCTCGAACTGTGCGGGGCCGTCAAGGCCTACGGTTCCAAGGTTGCGGTGCGCAATCTGTCTCTGCGCGTCGAGCAAGGTGAGCTCTTCGCCTTTCTGGGTCCCAATGGCGCGGGCAAGACCACGACCATCAAGATGCTGGTCGGTTTGCTACACCCGGATCGCGGGCAGGTTTCAGTCTGCGGGCACGTCATGGGCACCGACGGTTTGGCCGCCAAGGCCCAGTTGGCCTACGTGCCCGACCAGCCGTTTCTCTACGACAAGCTCACCGGTCGCGAGTTCCTTCACTTTGTGGCCGAGATGTACCACCTCACGCCGCGGGATCGCGACCGAACGCTGGACCCGTTGATCGAACGCCTGGACATGCACGACTTTCTGGATCAGCTCACCGAGAGCTATAGCCATGGCATGAAACAGCGCGTCGTCCTGGCAGCCGCGTTTTGTCACAGCCCGCGCGTGCTGGTTATCGACGAGCCCATGGTCGGGCTCGATCCGAGAATCGTTCGTGTGGTGAAGGATCTATTCCTCGAACGCACCCGCGATCGTGGCACCGTGTTCATGAGCACGCACACCTTGGAGGTGGCCGAAGCCGTCGCCGATCGCATCGGAATCATTCATCGAGGCGAACTCATTGCGGTGGGCACCCTGCCGGAACTCCGCCAACGGGCTACCCAACAGCACAGCCTGGAAGAGATCTTCCTGGAACTGACCGAATCGGCGGATGGGACCGAACATGTCTGACGCCCCGGCTCGATCTGGACCCCTGAGTCTGCTGATTCGGGCCAAGCTGCGCATCGTAGCCAACCGCGTCCAGCAAGCGTCTCGGGAATCACCGCTCAAGATTCTCGCGGCGATCGTACTATTGGGCTCGATCTGGATGGGCCTGTATTGGCTGTTCGTCACGCTGTTCCGGGAGTTCCAGCGCAGTCTGTTGGAGAGCGTCGTCGCCGCCCAGCTCATTTTCGACCTCTTCTTCGGCGCCCTTCTGGTCATGCTGACGTTGTCCAATGCCATCATTATGTACGGACTCCTGTTCAATCACCGCGAAGCCGCGTACCTGCTGGCCTGCCCGATGCCGCCGCGGGCGTTCATTACCCTCAAGTATTTCGAGAGCCTGCTGTTCTCGAGCTGGGCACTGATCCTGCTCGGCTTGCCGCTCATGGCGGCGATGGCCAGCACTAGCCGCGAACCGTGGTTCTTCTATCCGATGTTCCTGGCGTTATTCTTGGGTTTCATTCCCATCCCGGCTGGGCTCGGCCTCATAGCGGCGTGGCTGGCGGCACGTTGCCGATCACCACGGCGACGGCGGCCGATTGTCATCATCGGCGGTATCCTGATCGCCGTGCTGGTGGTGAGCGTGTTCCGCGAGCTGCGGGCTTCGGAGGGTGATCTGGACTACTGGCTGCGCACCTTTCTGGTACGCATGGACTTTCTACAGGCGGCCATTCTTCCGAGCACGTGGGTTTCGCGTGCCCTGGAACGCCTCATGCACGACCGTGAATACGGTGAGGCCTTGCTCTACCTGGCCACCACCGTCTCGAACGGGTTGTTCATCAGCTGGTTGGCCATCGCCATCGTCTCGCGGCGTTTCCTGCGAGCTTACGATGCCGCCACCCAAGGGGCTGATCGGCAGCGACGCAAGACTGCCCCGCCGCTGGGCGGTGTCGCCGGCTGGGTATTCGCTTACCTTCCCCACCCCATTCGACTGATCGCCGCCAAGGATCTGCGCACGTTCGTCCGCGATCCGCTGCAATGGAGTCAGCTGGCAATCCTGTTCGGGCTGATGGCCCTCTACCTGGTGAACATTCCCGCCTTCCATCTCGATCTGGCGTCAGCCAATTGGGGATGGCTGGTGCCTCTGTTGAACCTCAGCGCCGTCGCCCTGATCCTGGCCACGTTCACTTCTCGATTCGTCTTTCCGCTGATCTCGCTGGAGGGCCACCACCTGTGGCTACTGGGATTGCTCCCCTTCCCCCGCGGGCATCTGCTGTGGGCCAAGTTTGCATTTGCCATGACCGTCACCGTCCCCATCGGCCTGGGCACGACCACTTGGGCGTGCATTGTTCTCAACGTACCCCAGGAATGGGCCTTAATCCATTTGGCCGTGGTGCTGTCCCTTAGCGTGGCCTTGTGTGGAATTGCTACTGGTATTGGTGCCCGGATGCCCAGCTTCGGCGAGCAAAATCCAGCCCGCATCGCCAACGGTCTCGGCGGCACGGTCAGCCTGATCGCATCGGTAGGCGTGGTGGTGTTCATGCTCGCCGGCCTGGCCGCCTTGGGCGTGCGCAGTCAGCAGTCGCAGTACATGGGTCACTTTGACGTCGTATCTTGGACGATTCTAGCCTGCGTAATCGCCGTCGGCTGGCTGAGCGGACTCCTGACCCTCAGAAACGGCGCCCGACACCTGGAACGTATTGAAGTCTAAACCCGGACCAGCGACGCGACTTGGACAGCCTGGTCATCGACGAGAAAATCTCGGTGAGCGAGAGCTACGCACAAAAGGAAGGCGTGCCCTATGGTCCTTGTGATCACATGCGGCGCGAAGCGCCGTCGGGTGCATCACCCTGTGGTGCATCCTTCTTACTGGGGCCAGCGCCGTTCTCGTTCATTTTGATGATCTCCGGGTTGGAGTCTCGCATCACCCGAAGGTGCGCAACCGGCCAGCCTGACGCCGGCCCGTCCCCTCCCTCGATCAACTGGTTCTCGCGACAGCCAAAGACCCAGAATCCTGATTGTTCAAGTCCGTTTATGTGCTCGTCGAGAGACTGCGCGGCGCGCATCCTGCTGCCGACTTCGTCAAGTCCTAGCTCACCCCAGTCTTGGGCGTCCTGCAGAAAGCCAGAGACCAGATCGACCTCTTCTTCATTCCGAAGTTCGTCGTAGTCAAGCGCATAAGCGCAAGCGTTCGACATGATAGCCAAAAGTTCCTTCCCGGAGCGTATGCGCCGCAAGAAGTTCGGCACATTCTCAGCGACTTGGCGAATCCGAACGGGTTGCTTGTCTGAGTCAAAGCCTTCCAGTTGTACCGCGATCCTCCTTTCGTGAGCCGCTTTCAGGTCTCTGAGTAGATTCGCAGTGTATTTCGATTCCTGGTCATCGACCACTTTATGATCCACTTTGCAGAGCAGCACCAAGTTGGAGTTGTCATCTGCCTTCTCCCGCGGAAACTCTGGATCATAGCGAGGACCGCCTCGCGTCGCAGAAACGATGTGACACTCATCCCCCACGATCGAATCACCGTCCGGAGGGGTTCCCTCCCTGACCAGTTCCCGCCGACACATGGCGCAACGGTTACCCGAACGGGCCCAGAGCCGTTTGCGACTACGTGCGGTGATCGACATGCTCTTCCTGCACTGGATGACTATTCCGTTGCGCGCCTTAACGGCAGGGACACCACGTTGTCAGAAGCTTGCTTCATCGCTGGATCGCTCGGATACGGGTCGCCCGCTGCTCCAGTGCTTCGGCTTCCTCGTCTCGGTTCGTAGCTCGATACAGTACCGCCATGTTCTCAAGGGTCATGGCCACATCGGGATGGTCCGGTCCCAGTGCCTTCTCTTTCAGCGCCAGCGCGCGCTTGTAGAACGGCTCGGCCTGCACGTACTGGCCTTGCGTGTCATAGAGGAAGGCCAGGTTGTTAAGGCTCGTGCCCACATCGGGATGATCGGGGCCGACACTACTCTCAGCAACTTCGAGAGCCTTTTGGGCGACAACGACGCCACGATCATATTTGCCCGTACGAAGAAGCTCCACACCCTCCTGATTGAGGATCTCCCATTCAATTCCTGCGCCCTGGGCGAACACGGGCGGCGTGGCCGGCAACAAGAGCAAGAAAGCCGTCGTAAGTGTCAGTACGTATTTCATTGGTTCTTGCGTCCTTTCTACCGGGCTTCGTACGCCGTGGGCTCCGTTGGTCAAGACATGGGTGTCGATCATCGTCGTGCTGACGTCTTTGTGACCGAGGCTTTGCTGCATAGGTCAAACTCCCGCCAATGAAGGGCTTGGTCAGGGACCGCTGGATGACATCCAGGGAGCATAACATGGAGTGGCGGTCGCTGCAACGCCGGTGGGCGGAATCGCCGAGGGGTCGAGGGGCGTCGGTGCCCCATCCTTCGCCCAGCGAAGGGTGGGGACGGACGGGAGTCGGGAGACGTTCACATCATTCGGAGCGTGTCGGGTGGCCTGTCCGTCCCCCACCCTTTTCTAACGAAGAGGATGGGGCACCCACGCTGAACCCTGAACCCCGAACCCACCGGTTACAAACCGGTGCCACACTTGTTTCTCATTTGGTTTCGTCCGCTTGGCGCGTCATGGCGAAGTAAATGACGTAGAGCCACGAGAGCATACCCGCCAGAATCGCCCAGGCGATCGAACGATTCCGCTGCCAGGAACATACCATGGCTAGCGCCGAGCCGAGCCCGATACCTGTCTGCGTAACCGTCTGGGTTGTCTGGTTGGCGATTAGAGCAATGATCATAGAGTCCTCACCGAACAACAATTAGAGTGATGCGACACACATACGGAACATTGGATTCCGATCCGCACAACGTGGCTCTGGATCCTCTGCCAAAGGCGCGATGAACCCCTGATCTCTTGCAGGCGCCGTTGGGCAACATACGGGGAGCATAACATGGGCAGGCGGGCGCCGCAACGCCGGTGTGCCCACTGGTGCGACGGCCGGCGAGGGGCCGGTCGCTACTTGCAAGGGCACGGTCGGGGCTGAGTTACACACTCTGCCGGTCGAGCTCGAGCTGGTAGCGGTCCATGACGGCTTGACGGGTGACCAAACCCGCAATGCGGTGGCCGTCTTCGGCCGAAGCGAGGGGCAGGGAATCGACGTGACTGCGGGCGAACTTGTCCAACAACAGATCCAACGTCTCGTGAGGCTGGACCGAAGGCACGCCGGTCCGCATTAACTCACCTACCAACAACAACGGGACGGCCTCCGGCTGAAGGAGGGCGGTGCGGATGTCATCGGAAGTCACCAAGCCTTGATACGTCTCGTCCTCATCTACGACCACGAAGTCCACCGCATCGGTGTCGCCGGCCAAGTCCAGCAAGCGTTGCAGAGGATCGTCAGGTCGAACGATGGGCACGCGGACCAGGCCTACCTGATCGGCGGTGATTCTCTTGAGAATGGTCAAGTCGGCCAGCCGGCCCAGGCGAACACCGCGGCGGCGCAATTTGAGTGTGTAGATGCTGTCTTTGAGCAATCGCTGAGACAGCGTCGTAGCCACGATGGCGGCGAACATGATCGGCAGGACGACTTTGGGCTGGCGGGTGATCTCTGAGAGAATGACGATCGCGGTTAGCGGTGCGTGTGTGGTAGCAGCGACCACGGCGGCCATGCCCACCAGCGAGTAGTTGGCCACGTGGGATTCCTCGATCCATCCCAGCGAGTGCAGCCCGATACCGAAAGCCCCTCCGACGCAGGCTCCCATAAACAATGACGGGGCAAAGACACCTCCGGACCCGCCACTGCCGAGCGTAAAGCAGGTCGCCGCCAGTTTCAGGAAGAACAGGGCGATCAGGGCTCCAGCCCCTATGTCGATGACGCCCTGCGGGTTGAGCGCGGTCTGAATGAGCGGGTATCCGTTGCCGAAGAAGCTGGGCACCTGCTGGCCCCCCTGCATGCCCAACGAGACGACGACCACGCCGGATATGCCCAACAGGGCGGCGCCGATGGCCGGCTTGATCGGTTCGGGAATACGCAGGGCGTCGGCCAGATCCTCCGTGCGATAGAGGGCCCGAGTAAATAGGACGCCGGCCAGGGCGCATAACAGTCCCAGCACGAAGAAAAAGGGAAGCTCCGCTCCGTTGAACACGTCACCGGCGGGCAATAGAACGGTGGGGAAAATGGGTTCGTCCGCAGGCCGCAACGCGTGGGTCACCGAACTGCTCAACACGCTGGCAAATACCACCGGGGAAAACGTGCGGAACGAGAAATCTTTCAGGAACACCTCGAGTGCAAACATCACCCCGGCGATTGGAGCGTTGAAAATGGCCGCGATCCCGCCGGCTACGCCACAGGCCACCAGTACGGCCATGTGACGCCGATTGACGTTGAGTACTTGTCCGAAGTTGCTGCCGATAGCGGCCCCGATCTGAATGATGGGGCCTTCCGTGCCCGCCGAACCGCCCGACCCGATGGTCAACGCGCTGGCCAACGCCTTGGAACCGGCGACCCGCAGGCGAATCTCACCGCCCTTGCGATGAATCGCGTCCATGACCTCGGGCACACCATGCCCCTTGGCTTCGCGGGCGTAGAGATGGGTGATGATCCCCACGGCCAGAGCGCCGACCACGGGGAGCAGAACGAGCATCCACAGGCGAGCACCATACCACCCGAGACCGTCGCCCCCTCCGTAGGCCAGGTGATGGGCCTCTTCGATGAGCAGGAAAAAGAGATGGGCTCCCAGGCCGGTGGCCCCACCGATCAAAATCGACAGGAATACAAGGTAGTACTCCTCGTGCGCGCTTACACGAGAGAGCAGACGGATCAGCCTGAGTCGCATCCGTTGGGCGATGGCGGTAAAGCGTGACATAGTGAATCCCAGTGACCCATCAGGAGGATACGCGAACTGCGACCTTCCGACGCTCCCGGCCATTTGCTAACGAAGTCAGACCCCGGATCCGCGCGATACGCGGGGTCGCAAACGTGATCGTGATCGACGCCTAGTTTCCAGATCGGCCAGCAAATCGGATGGCTTGGCGAACTTCCTGCATCCGTCCGTGTGGCAGGAGACCGTACTGGAAAAGATTGACCGAGGGAACGCCCAACTCCGCCGCGGCGGTTAGCAACTGAACCAGCCTCGTACCGTCCGGAGCCGTGGGGTCGAACGCGGGCAGCAAAAGCCCGGTACGTTCCACGTCGCACCCGGTCAAGCATTCCGCGAGTTGCTCCCTAGCCCGCGGCGGATCAACGGAACCACTCAAATTCAAGATTCTCGGTTCCACGGTGGGAAGATCGACACGGCCCGCCAGCTTGGCCACGGTAGTCCTGTCGTCCAGCTCCATCTGAATGTAAACCGGGCACCGCGTCGCTGCCCGTACCGCCGTCAGCCACGACAAGATCGACTTGACTCGAAAAGCCAGCCAATCGGCCGCCGGCGGATTCGAGCGTGCCCACTCGCCCACGGAACTGTCGGTAGCCGGTCCGCCTTCCAGCTCGCGCGACAGATAATCTGCCGCACCGCGGGCCGCCGATTCCATGTCAACATCCGCCTTCCCGCCCTGCTGCCGACAGGATTCACAGAAGCAGAGCCCGGCCAGCAATCGCCCGACGACGCCGAATCGGGGAGGTCCGTCCAGTCGCTCGGCCTGCCAATCCAGGCCCAAGATCATCAGCCCGGTCAGCACGATGGCGTCCGGCTCAAAACGCTGGGCCACCTCGAGGGTGAGCACGCGCAGCAACTCAGCCACATCGGCGTTGAGCAGACAGAGACGATGCTGGGAGCCGTCGCCGAAGACGTTCTTGACCGCAGCCTCGGGGTGCTTGGCCACCATGCGTCCCAGGTCCGCGGTCGCCAGGCTGACCCACAGTTCCATCCCTCGTTCGCGGCAGCCGCGAGCCACTGCGTCTGCGGGGTGTCGTCCGTGCAGCCAGTCTGCGACCAATGGTTTGCAGCGTGTGGCTTCATATCGGTCGGGCTCGGCGGTGAAGTGGATCCCTCCCCCGGTCCGAAATATGCGCTGCCCGGTGGAGACGCGCGGTCGAAGCTGGGTCACCGGTCCGGTGGCCAGCGGCAGCACGACTCGTCCGGCCCCGAGTTCACCATGAACACAATCCAGAACCGCGTCGACTCCCTCGTCGACGAGATCCCAAAGGCTGCAGACGATTCCGGTGCGAAACGACATAAGATCTGAGAGCCTATCGCCGATCGCCAGCCACGAAAACAGGTGTCCGGTCATCGAGTCCTAGACCCGGCTGGTTCGGCCACGTTTTTGGCGCTGCTTCGCGCCGGGATAGTCGATGGCGTGAGAGGAGCATTCCCAGACGGTCCGAGCCCGGTCTTGAGGGTGGCGTCTGCCCGAGATACGATTGATCTGGCGCCTAAACCCCGGTTTACCGCAGGAGAGCATGTTCATGGCTGAAGCGAAGCACGGAACCGCTCCGATAGTCGTCGAAGAGACGCCCGGCAAGAAAGCCTACTGCCAATGTGGATTGTCGGCTCGATTGCCCTATTGTGATGGTACCCATTCACGCCAAGGCACGGGACTGGCCCCGGTTGTGGTCGAGGTTGAGTCGGCGGGTAAGAGGGCGGTGTGTCAATGCCATCGAAGCGCCAGCCTTCCATGGTGCGATGGGACGCATAGTCGGCTGGCGGGGTGCTGATCCACCCGTCGCAAATCACCGGCTGCTGATCACCGGTTGAAAACCGGTGCCACACTGAGGACACAAGCGGTTGCTGATTGTCGAGACCGTATGGTGGCTGATGTTCATGACCGCTGTCGGTCTGGCAGTGGGCAGCTTCCTCAACGTGGTCATCTATCGTCTGCCGCTGGGTCAGTCGGTGATGAGGCCGACACTGTCGCACTGTCCGGCCTGCGGGGCGGGCATTCGCTGGCACGACAACCTCCCGGTCATCAGCTACCTTCGCCTCGGCGGGCGCTGCCGAGATTGTCGGTCGGGCATTTCCGTCCGCTACCCCATCATCGAGATGCTCTGCGGACTGCTGTTCCTGATGCTGGTG